>VGAU01000008.1 GCA_016870675.1 Actinomycetota bacterium
TACTACGGTTATATAAGAAATAAATATCATATAATCCATCAAAGGCAATATATTTTTGAAAAAGAAAAGTGTAATTTGTTTATTAAAGATATAATAAAGATGAACAGCAGTAATCTTTGCAAGTTTGATTTTAATTTTATTTTTTCACCGCATGTTACTTTAAAATCAATACCTCAAACCTATAATTTCTTTATCCAATATACAAAAGATAATTCTCTAAAATTAAGCCTATTCGGGGATACGGATTTTAATTGCCAAATTAAGGAGGCACATTATTCTGATGGTTACGGTAAAAAATGCAGAACTAACTCAATTAATTATAACTGTAAAAATAATCTGTCATTTGAAACATTTTTTGCAATATCAAGATTGGAAGATGAATTTGACGCTTACTATATTAAAAAACTGTTTTCAGAAGAAATAATTTGAATAAGAAAATACTTATAGCAGCTTCAAACTACTGGACCTCTCCATATCAAGTGGGAAGCCACCACTATGCGAGGCTTTTTGCGAAAAACGGCTGGGAGGTCCTTTTTATTTCAGATCCCATATCACCTCTTCATTTTCTGATGAAAAACAAAAACCAGCTCAAAGAGAGATATTCAATATATAAAGGAGAAATAAGTTCAGGGACATCAAACATTAAGATATATGTTCCGATGGCCCTTATAACACCTAATGAAAAACCTTTATTTAATTCAAATTTTGCTGCATTTAAGTGGAGCAAACTTACATTTCCAAATTTAAAAAAATATATTGAAAATGCAGGATTCGGAGAAGTTGACATTTTGTGGTTTGATTCTGTTTTGCAGTCATTTTTAATAGACGAAATTAAATACAAGAAATCAATATTAAGACTGGCTGATAGGATAGAGAGTTTTAAAAAAATAAGCCCGGGTTTAATAAAAGCAGCAGATAAATTAAAGAATAAGGCTGATACAATAATATATGCAGCCAAATCTCTTGAAGATTATGTGAAAATTTATAAAACAAAATCTTTTTTTATCCCTAACGGAGTGGACTTTAGCCATTTTTTGGGTGGAAGCGCTGGATTTGTTCCTGAAGATTTAAAAAGTATACCAAAGCCTATAGCAATTTATATAGGGGCAATTAATGAATGGTTCGGATTTGATCTTCTTTTTGATGTCTGCAAAAAATGCTATGATGTTTCTTTTATTATTATAGGAGAACCCTCTGTCAATATATCAAAATTAAAAGATCTGCCGAATCTTTATTTTTTAGGCAAAAAACCTTACAATTCTATATCTGATTACCTTTATAATTCTGACGTGGGTATAATTCCTTTTAATATAAATCATCCTGTGGTTGATACTATCAATCCAATAAAACTATATGAATATATGGCGTGCAGCCTTCCGGTGGTCTCCGTATCCTGGCAGGAGCTCAAGTTATTGGCCAGCCCTGCCTTTCTTGCAGGAAGCGCAGATGATTTTGCTGCTAAAATTTACAGTGCAACTTCAAGCGGTAAAAAGAAGGAATACATTGATTTTGCTAAGAAAAACTCCTGGGATAAAAGGTTTGAAGAAATAATAAGAATATATAATAATTAGCCTATGCGAATAGCAATAGATGCCACAATTCTAAGCAATGAAAACACAGGAACCGGTTTTTATATAATCAATCTGATTAAGGGTCTTGGAAAGATTGAGAATAAAAATCTCCAATACTATATATTTGTGAAAAAAGATCTTGTGCCAGATGTAGTAGATATTGCCGGTGATAATTTCCATATCATAGATATAGACTTCAAGCCCAGATTTCTAAGGGTTATCTGGCAGTTTCTGTTTTTCCCGTTTACTTTAAGAAGGCTTAGAATTGATGTTTTGCATTCCCCGAATTATATAACGCCTCTTTACAGTCTCGGCTTTAAGATAATCGTTACAATTCATGATTTGACCTTCTGCCTTATGCCTGAAAAATATACCATTACAAAAAGGCTTTTTTATAAATTACTTGTCCCAGTATTTATAAAGATTGCAGATAAGGTTATTTCTGTTTCTGAAAACACTAAAAAAGATATGATCAAATTATTTAAAGTTCCTGAAAATAAAATTTATGTAACCTATGAAAGCTACCCGGAATATTACACTAAACCCGGCAGGGGAGAAAAATCAGATGAAGTTCTAAATAAATTCGGGATTAAAAAAAATTTTATTTTGTTTGTAGGGATGATAGAGCCCAGAAAAAATGTGCTCTCTTTATTGAAAGCATTTTACCTGGTGGATGACTATATAGATCTTGACCTG
The DNA here is from genome assembly GCA_016870675.1 of Actinomycetota bacterium. Taxonomy (GTDB): domain Bacteria; phylum Actinomycetota; class Humimicrobiia; order Humimicrobiales; family Humimicrobiaceae; genus Hydromicrobium. The sequence goes on from VGAU01000008.1 coordinate 2,268, forward strand.
GTTGTGGTAGGAAAGAAAGGCTGGTATTACAGCGACGTAGAAGAATTTATGGAAATAATAAAAGGAGAATCTTTAAATAATAAAATATTCTTTACAGGATATGTTTCAGAGCCTGAACTTAAATATTTTTACCAGAGCGCATACATTTTTGCGTATCCTTCATATTATGAAGGCTTTGGGCTTCCGCCCCTGCAGGCCATGGCTTGCTCAATACCTGTTATTACTTCAGATGTTTCATCTCTGCCTGAAGTGGTGGGAGAAGCAGCAATAAAGATAGACCCTTCAAATATCCAGGATATGGCTGATGCAATTAAAGACATATACAGAAACAGCGATTTGAGAAATAAGCTTAAAGCTGCAGGAGCAGTTCAGGCTTTAAAATTCAGCCTTGAGAATTTTGCTTTAAATACAATTAAGGCCTATGAAAGCTGATTTTTAAAAATGGATGATATTAAGAAACCGTTTTTTACAGTTGCAATACCGGCATATAACAGGCTTGCATATACCAGGCAGGCAGTTGAAAGTGTCTTAAGCCAGACATTTATAGATTTTGAGCTTCTGGTTGTTGATGACTTCAGCACTGAAGATTTATTGAGTTATCTTGGAAGTGTAGATGACAAAAGAGTAAGAGTTTATAGGAATGAAAAGAACCTTGGAATCGTATTTAACTGGAGAAAGTGCATTGAACTTGCGGAGGGCAAGTGGTTTAGATTTTTATTAAACGATGATGTTTTATTCAAAGATGCGCTGGAGATAACAGCAGAACTTATTGAAAAATTTAAGGATAATTATGTAATTGTTACAAGCGGAAAGGATTTTACTGATGAAAACCAGTTAAAAAGTTTTTACAGAACAGGGAAAATGGATGTAGCAGATTCCTGCCGGTATTTAAAAAATATGGATGAAATAATTCAAAAAAGAAAAAGGTTTACACAGACCTGGGCAATGCCCAATTCATACACACTACTTACAAAAGACTTAAAAGAGCTTGTAAAGTCAGAAAAATATAAGCTTGTAGAGGACAATCTTGGAAAAACAGGCCACTGCGTAGATTATTTTATTCTTTACGCTGTTGCTATAAAATACAAAACTATGATAGAAATGGATTTGCCGCTCTACGGGGTAAGATGCCATCCCGGGAGTTTTTCCAAAACATACAACATGAATTTGCTTTACCATTTAAATGGAGACAAGTTTGTGCATTATCTTCTTTATTCTTATAAGGGATTTGATAAGTTTATCATGATAAGGCATGCATTTTATATTTATTTTAACAAGATTATTTCAAATAAAAGGAAAATTTTCTCCACTTTGATTTTTAAGTGGACATGGCAGCTTATTGTTTTCTTATTTTCGCATATTTTTAATATCAAGCCGAATTTAAATTTAAAAGTTTATGGCTAAGAAACTTAAAATCTTAATACTCAGCGATTATGCTTATGTTGAAGGCGGAACCGGCAAAGTGGCAATTTCCGGTGCTATAAAACTTGCCGAGCTTGGCCATGAAGTTGTTTATTTTTCTGCAGTCGGCCCTATCACCGGGGAACTTAAAAAATCAAAAATAAAAAAAATAATCTGTATAGGGCAGAAAGATATTTTATACAACCCGAATAAAATAGATGCAATACTTTCCGGAACTTACAACTGGAGGGCTGTAAAAGGCTTAAAAGTGCTTCTAAGAAAATGGAAACCTGATGTCGCGCATGTACACGGGATAACAAAAGCGCTGTCATGGGCTGCAATAAATGCTATTGACAGTTTTAAAATCCCGATTGTTTTTAGTCTGCATGATTATGGGCTCTTATGCCCTAATCTGGGTGCGCATAATTTCAAGACAGATAAACCATGCGACTTATACAAGCCCGGCTGTGAGTTTAAATGCCTTTTAACAAATTGTGATAAGAGAAGCTATCTGCATAAAATATGGCGGTATATAAGGTTTCATTTTTCCATGAACATACTAAAAGTCAACAGAAAAATAAGCGGATATGTCCCCGTAAGCAAGTTTATGCAGGATTTTTTTGCAGATTATATTCAAAAGAATAAGCCGATAAGAGTTATATACAGCCCTGTTAATTTCAGTTATTATGACCTCAAGGAAGGATCATTTGAAAAGTTTAAATCTCTTCCCGTATTCCTTTTCCTTGGAAGGCTCTCATATGAAAAAGGTCTTGATTTAGCGCTTGATGCAATAAAAGCTCTTAACGCAAAGATAATAATAATAGGGGACGGTGTCCTTAAAGACTACTGCAAGGAAAAGGCCATAGAAATTGGAAAAATAAACGGCACAAATAAAGTTGAATTTTTTGGATGGCAGGATGAGGAAATAATTGCAAGGGAAATGCACAGGTGCTGGGCTATACTTCTGCCTTCAAGGGTACAGGAATCAGGAGGGCTTGTTATTATGGAGGCGGCAAAATATTCACTTCCGGCTATAGTATCACAAAGCGGAGCATTTACGGAATCTGTCAATGACAAAAAAGATGGATATCATTTTAAACCCTGTAATCTTCTAACGCTTATGAAAGCAATGTACAGGATTATAGCTGAACCTGAAAAGACCAAGAAAATGGGGCTGGATGCAAGACAAAAATTTGAAAAAACAGGAATGAGTGTCGAAAACCATGCAAAAGAGCTCGAGAAGTTCTATTATGAAGTTATTTAGCTTATAATTAACTAAAAATTTTATATTTTAATATTAAGTAAAATGAAACTTGTTATTCAAATTCCTTGTTATAATGAAGAAGAATGCTTGCCCGTGACTTTAAATGAAATACCCAAGTCATTTCCCGGCATCGACAGCTATGAGATTCTTATCATAGATGACGGCAGCACAGATAAAACAGTTGAGGTTGCAAGGAGCTTCGGAATAAAAAATATCCTCATTAACGGCCGCAACTTAGGCCTCTCAAGGACTTTCTACAAAGGTTTATCCAAAAGCCTTGAACTGGGAGCTGATATTATTGTTAATATAGACGCTGATAATCAGTATTATGCTAAAGATATCGGGAAACTGATAGAGCCGATTATTGCAGGTAAAGTAGACATTGCCGTCGGGTCTCGGCCATTTGATAAAATCAAATATTTTTCGGCTGCAAGAAAAATGCTTCAGAAATTCGGTAGCTTTCTTGTTAAAATAGTTACAGGGCAGGATATAAAAGATGCAACAAGCGGATTCAGGGCTTTTTCCAAAGAAGCAGCTTTAAAAGTAAATATCTTTTCATCTTATACATATACTCTTGAAACTATTATACAGGCATGCAATATAGGTCTTAAAATAATTTCGGTTCCTGTACGGGTAAATGAAGATAAGCTTAGAAACTCAAGATTAATTAAGAACACTTATCTTTATACCCAAAGAGGTTTTCTTTCAGTTTTAAGAGCATTAGTAGTTTATAAGCCTTTAAAAGTTTTTTCACTTTTCAGTCTTTTTTTTCTTGTTTTAGGATCAATATTTTTAGGAAGGTATTTATACTTTTATTTTCTGAAGGTTTACGGCCATATTCCGTCTGTAGTGATTGGAACTTTTCTTATATTATTCAGCCTTATACTTTTTATAGGCGGCCTTTTCAGCCATTTGATTTCAATAAACAGGAGGATAATAGAAGAAAACCAGTATAATTTAAGAAAAATCTTGCTTGATTTAAAAAAGAATAATAACCAATAAGACTAAATGATTTTATTATAAATATTATTTTTTAACTATGGGAAAATACATTTGTAGAAAAAAAATAGCAGTTTGTATTTTAGCCTATAACAGGCTTTCCCTCTTAAGAGAAACAATAACTTCTGTTTTTAATTCAAGTTGCAAGGACTACAAACTGTTTATATTAAATGATAATTCCACTGACGGTACAAATGATTATTTAACTTCTTTAAAAAAAGAAAAAGAATTTATTGAAATTCGCCATAAAAAAAATATTGGAATGGGTGAGAATGCCAATTATGTATTAAATAACATTGATGCCAGGTATTATTTAATGCTGCACGATGATGATATCTTGGAAGTAGACTATTTAAATGAAGTATTGAATCTTGCAGATTCGGATAGCGATATCGCAGTTGTCGGAACAGGTATTTATACAATTAATGAAAATGGTAAAAAAGTAGAGGAAATTGTATATCCTGGCTTTAAAATACCCATTATTATGGATGATAAAGAGTATTTAAAAAATCACATTGATGGGTTAGCTTTTCCATGGTCAGGTAGTTTGTTAAATTCAAAAAAAATAGGTAACTTGAGGTTTAACTTTCTCGAGCGTCCCTATTGTGCTGATACTGTTTTCTTAAATACTTTAATTCTAGGAAATAAAGTTGGTTATATACCTAAAGCATTATTCAATTCACGATTTCATAAAGATCAGGTTACAAAAAAAATGCAAAAAACAGATTTGGACTTATTATTTAAAGAATGGGTTTTTGATTTTGAATTTTATAGAAAAATGTTGAAAGAAAAAGAATTTGATAAATCTTATATTAAAAAACATAATATTGCAATCAACACAATAATGCTTCATCTTTTAATAACTTCTCCTAATTTTAAATACTATTTTAAATTTTTATTTTCAAAATATTTTAATATTTTGTTATTAAGTCCTAAAAATATATTAAGAGTTTTTTATAAATTCTTTAAGCTATTAAATAAGTTCCAAAAAAATTGAATATGGAAATAAATGTTATTTTTGATGTCTGCCAATGTGTGAATTGCAGAAAACATATTAATCTAATTTACAAAAAAAATTGTAAATTATATACTGCAATTCATGAATTATTTAATTACGGTTTTATTCTTAATTATTTGGATTGTATCAATTTTCGGATATGGCCTTTTAGTTCCAGCTTTTTTAAAACATTTAAAAATTCAATTTAACTTTGAACAACCTTATTCATCCACAATAATTGGATTATCAGGTTTTATTTTTATTTATTTTTTAAGTTCAATAATTAATTTCTTTTTACCACTAAATAAATACGTTGCATTAATTATTCTGATTTTTGGGATTATTATACTGATTTTAAATAGAAAAAAAGTTGTATTACTTTTTAAAAAAGATGATATTGTCCTTATAATATCTCTATTAATTTTTACTTGTTTCATACCTTTCAGGTGGCTTCAATATTATGATACCGGCTTATATCATCTTCAAGCAATTAAATGGTTTAGCAGCGTAAAATTACCAATTGGACTTGCGAATTTAATTTCAAGAATTGGCTTTAATAGTTCATGGTTTACAATTAATGCAATTGTCGAGCAGCCAGTTTTATTATTAAAAGTTCCATTTTTTATTTCAAATGCAATCTGTATTTTTTATTACGGGATAAATATTGTTTTTTCATTTAGGGAATTAATTAAGAAAAATATAAAATTATCTAATGTATTTTGTGCACTGACTATAATTCCCTGGCTGCTAAATGCTATCAGCTCTTCCTCATCGTCTTCTGCACCAGATTCTCCTGTTATTTTTTTTACTTTTATTATAATAATTTTGATTATAAGTTTATTTGAAAAGATAGAAAAAAATAGTCATCTTTTTATTTTTATTTCTATTTTTTCTTTTTTCGCAATAACTTTAAAAATATCTTCAATTATATTGGTACTGTCAATTCCGGTTATTTTATTTATGAATTTTTTTTCAAAAAACAGGAATTTTATAAATAGAAATGAAATTATTGCAGGCTTTTTATTTTCATTATTTTTAATTCCATGGATAATCACAGGAATATTTATTTCCGGCTATTTGATTTTCCCAATTAATTTTTCAAGAATCAACTCTCTAAATTGGGCGGTACCTGGTAAAATTGCAAGAGATTTACAAGAAAATATTGAAATATGGGCAAAAGCTCCAGGAACTAATTCACCAATTATTTTTACGAATTACCATTGGTTTAAAGACTGGATAACCAGATTTACTATTTTTAACAAGATAGTTGTTATTCTAATTATTTTTTGCTTAATTCTTCAGGTATTCTATCTTATTAAAAAAAATATAAATAAATATTCTTTAAATGATAAAACCGCTTACAGATTACCATTAATAATTTCAATTATAGGCGTAGTATTTTGGTTTTTAAACGCTCCAAATATGCGTTTTGGGAGTGGTTACGTCTTCTCTTTATTGCTCCTGCTGATAGGCTATAACATTTATAGTATTAATCTGATAAATAATTTACATATTTTCTTTTTTAAGATAAAGAATAATAGAAAATATAATTTAATTAAAAAAATTATACTAACTGCAGGAATAATTTTACTATTTTTAGCTTTTATATTCTTATTTTTTAAAAAATTAGAACATCCTCTATTATACTTTATAGCATTTATCAAAAATAAAGAAATAAATGCTTCCTGGATAATAAAATTAAAATTAATTTTTTATATTTTCTTAATTTTAGGAATTATAATTACCTTTATCAGTTTTTTGTTATTAAAGAAAAAAAATATGTTTTTAAACAGCACTATTGCTTTAATTTTTATAATATTATTAAATCTTGTTATAACTGAAAGTTATTTTTTTTACTTTAAAGAATTTATGGGATATCCTACTGCAAATAAGTTCACGGAGGTTCCTATAAAAATTGAAAGAAATGTGTACAATCACTTTGTATATGTTTCCATTGACTCTGATCAACTTTGGGATTCCCCACTTTTCTCTACTACTGAATTTAATAAAAATTTAAGAATAGTAAATGGTAAAAGCAATTCCAGGATTAAGTTTTGGATTGAAGAATAGCATTTTGTAAAGAGGTTTGCTGAAGCAATAACTATGACTTCCGGTAGAAAAGATTTTAGTTAACAAATGAAACTGTCAATAATAATTCCTGTATATAACGAGCATAAAACAATTGAAAGCTTGGTCAATAAAGTTTTAGGGGTGGATTTAGGCAATATAAAGAAAGAGATTATTATAGTTGATGATGGCTCAAAAGATAAGACAACTGATGTATTAAAATCAAAAATAGAACCTATTGTTTCAAAAATAATATATAAACAAAAAAATGAAGGCAAGGGTGCAGCTCTTCGCACCGGCTTCCAAAATGCAACCGGAGACTATGTCATAGTTCAGGATGCAGATCTTGAATATGACCCAAACGAATACAGCTTGCTCTTAAAGCCTGTCCTTGACGGGTTTGCTGATGTAGTTTACGGCTCCCGTTTTATTGGAGGAAAACCTCACAGAGTGTTATTTTACTGGCACTCCAGAGGCAATATTTTTCTGACTAATCTGACCAATATGTTTACCAATTATAATTTTACCGATATGGAAACCTGCTATAAACTTTTTAAAAAAGAAATTTTAGATAAAATAAATATTAAAGAAAATCGCTTTGGGTTTGAGCCTGAAGTTACTATTAAATTATCACGTTTAAATTGCAGAGTTTGTGAAGTAGGCATATCTTATTACGGCAGGACATATGAAGAAGGTAAGAAAATTAACTGGAAAGATGGGCTTAGGGCATTATACGTTATTTTAAAATATGGAATATTTAAAAGAAAATAGTTGATAGTTTGGCATGAATTCTCCACACTACATATTGATAATTAAAGATTTGTTAAAATTATTTACGCCCTTTTTTATTCTTGTATTTTCTTCCTATTTTTTTACAAAGTTATTTAAAATTGAAAACTTAACCGACAGGCTATTTGGAATATTTTTATTTGGCTGGGCACAAATAATTCTATCAGTTGAAATACTTTCTCTCTTTAAAGCATTGAACCTGCAAAATCTTTATTTTGCACATTCAATTTTTTTAATAATTTCAGTACTGCTTTGTTTGGTAAAAAGAAAAAAATTAAAAATCAATTTCAAATTAATTTGGACTGGCATCAGAAGCTTTTTCCAGGGAATTCAATTAAACAGAATTTTTAAAACAATTATAATTGTCTGGTTGGTTATTGTTCTTATAACAATTATTTATTTTGGCCTGAACATACCACCCTATGAATATGATGCCATGACCTACCATCTTACCAGGGCAGCTTTCTGGATGCAAAATCACACAATTAATCATTATTATACTTATGATATCAGACAGACAGTATTTCCGGTAAACACTGAAATAGGTCAGTTATGGATAATGATGTTTACCAAATCCGACAGCCTTGTTTTTTTGGTCCAGTTCTTCTCTTTTATTTTTTGTCTGCTGGTAATATATAAAATATTGAGGCTTCTTAATTTTAATAAAGGCATAAGTATATTTTCTGTATTTGTCTTTGCCTGTCTTGATGAGGTTTTACTGCAGTCCAATAATCCGCAGAATGATTTGACTTCAGCAGTTTTTATAGGGTTAACACTTTATTTTATGATTAAATCTTTCAAAGAAAGAAATCCAGGTTTAATAAATTCAAGTTCAGTTTCAACCAGCACAACTAATATAAATTTATTTGTTATAGATAAGCCATCTTTAAATTTGTTTTCACTTGTTTGTATAGGAATGGCTTCAGGTATAGCTATAGGTGTAAAGGGGTATGTTTATTTATATATTTTAGGTCTTATAGTTTTTGGTCTGATTTATGGGAAACAAAATAAAGCCAAATATGTAAAAGTTGGTTATATTTTATTGTTCTCTGTGATAGGTATTGTCTTGTTTGCCGGCTATAACCTTGTAGCTAATTACATAGATTACGGTAATCCGATTGTAGATGATACAACTTCCGGATTTATGAGAATTGCTAATCCCACTATAAAAACTTTTATTTCAAATACATTAAGACACATTTTTTCTTTTTATCAGTTAAATGGCCAGGATTTTAACACTATTGGTCTTTTAAATCAGAAGATATTTTACAGTATACATAATTTGCTTCACATTAATATTCCTTCAGAAATTATAGATAGGGCAAATTTCCCATTTTATTTTTCAGGTAATCCAATCCATTCAGATCTTTCATATTTTGGACCAATAGGGTATTTCTTTATACTGCCATCTTTAATTTACTGCACTTTATTCTTTGCCATTGATAAAAGTCTTAGGCAAAACAAAGCTTATTTTAATAAATTTAAAGATTGTGTAATTATATCTGTTGTTCCAATCGTTTATTTTATATCTTATGTCACAATATTTAAGTGGCAGCCATGGTGTGGAAGATTTTATATGGGATTTATGCTTATTTTAATGGTTGTTTTTGCGCTATTTATGGATATTTTAGGTAAATATAAAAAGATAATAGCCTTTTTAATAATAGCCTTTTTAATAGTTTTTATTTCTGTTTTTAATTCTTTTTATGTCCTATATAAAAATTCTAAAATAAATATGTTTAGCAAAAACGGCAAATCTATTTTTTCAGTAGATTATAACGAGAGGAGATATTTTAATTTTGGTGATATGGGAGAACAATTTTTAGATTTAAAAAATCTTGTAGATGAGAAAATAAATCAAAAATCAAATCTTGGAATCAGCCTTTCTTCAGTTGATTGGCCATATATTTTATTTGGGGATAAGTATGAAAGATATGTAAAATATATCCCGAGAGAAGAAATATTAAATAAGGACATTGATAAGATTTTAAAAGATAATAATTTAGATGGAATTTTGATTAAGTCAAAAGTAAAAGAATTTGGTTCTCCTGATATGGATAATATACTTTACAGGTATGATACTTATGAAAAATTGGTGGATAAACAACTTTTAAAAATAGATTATAAAAATTATAAAGATTATTTAAAGCCTTTAAATCAATGCCAGATTTCGGATGTAAATGATAAAATCTGGATAAAGGTTTCCGGGGACGACTCAAGTCTGGAATTTAATTTCCCTGAGCAATCTAAAAATAATTCTTATTTAATTGTCTTAAAAATCGATGCCCCGGTTGATTGTTTTGTCCAATTATTTTATAAACTGACAGGGCAAAATTATTCAGAGGAAAATAGCCGGAAGGCAAATATAAAAATCGGTGAAGACAATCTTGTTTATTTCTTTTTAAGAAATTCAGGAGAAATACAGTCTATAAGACTTGATCCTGTTAATGTTCCGTATGATACCAAAATAAAGTTTATTGAGATAAGCAGATTAAAGGATTTAAAATTTGATATTTTAAACGATTATTTGTTAAATTATAAATGATATTAGACTTTTATACTTCTGAGGAGCCGGTATATCTTTATTATGCATATTACTATTTTCCACAGTCAGAAAATTTTATAAAAATTAAAAAAGAATATAATGAGAATAATAAAAATTATTATATAGATCTATTTAAGGACTTAAAAGATGAAAGAATATGGATAATTTTTCCGTTTAATACTCCGGAAGAAAATACTGTTTTAGATATGTTAAATCTTAGATATATGAAATTTAATGAATTTAAAAGTACAGCAAGCATTTATCTCTTTAATCCAAATTAAATTTATATTTCTTAAATAAATCAAATGAAGTACTGTAGTTGGGTTTTGAATTTGAAAAAAATGAAAACTAAGATCAAATTTTATTCATTGTTATTAAAATGGTTATTATATAAAATCTACTAAAAAGCTTTTAACATTCTTATATTTTTCTTAATGGCGAATATTTGTTCAAAACTAAAAAATAACAAGCTCTTCTTGATCACAATAATAATCTTTATTTTTGCCTTTTTTATTGTCAGGCCATACTTTATGCAGGAAAGAGGTCTTTTATATGGTGGTGATGATACAGGTTATTTTGCACATGCAACCTCTTTAGCATTTTTTCAGTTTCCTGACTATTCAAAGGAATATTTTAATGTTGGTGGTGAGTATCCAATGCATAGCATTGGACCGGGAATAATGGCTTATCCTTTTGTCTTTTCTTTTTCATTGATAGACAGGCTGCAGAACTCTCCAATAGTTGAAAAAAGAGATATAAGTAATATTATACACAGCTGGACTTTATTTGGTTTTATTATTTCGACTATGTTTTATTTTTACTTTGGGGTTGTTTTATTATATAAAGCATTAAACTTCTGTTTTGAAGAAAGAATAAGCTTTTTTACTATTCTCTTTATGATTCTATTTCAGTTTTTCCCCTTATATGTATTCAGAAGACCAGTTCTTTCCCACATCTATGAATTTTTCTTGCAAGCTGTCCTAATCTATATTCTTTTGAAAGATTTCAAGACTAAATTTTTGGATAATGTTAAATGGTGGCTATCAGTTTTGATAGGAATAATTGTTGGACTGATTACTTTAGTAAGAATAAATGATTTATTTTTTTCACTGGTGTGGCCTATAGTTATTTTTTGTTTCAGAGATAATTTTATTTTTAAAAAATATTATAAGAGTTTAATCACTATTTATTTAACTGCCCTAATTATAATATTATTATTTAAATTACCGTTAAATATTGTTTATGGTTACGAAGCCTATTTTTCCTCAGGTTTGGCAGGTATTTTTAGTTTCGAAGGATTTTTATTTTATTTGAAATGTTTGATTAAAATATTTATAGGATTAGACTGGGGATTAATATTTACAGCTCCTTTTTTAGTATTTTCAATTTTTTATTCTTTTATTGCAAAATATAATTTAAAAAAACAAATATTAATAATTTTAATACCAGTAATTGTAAATTTTTATGCATATTTTCGAGGTTTTGGTGGGTGGTACGGCTATAGAATAATATTTTTCTCTATTGCTCCCCTCCTTATAATTCCATTTGCTGATTTTCTACAAAAAAGTATGAAAAAAATTAATCCAAAACTTTTACTGGCTGGTTTATCTGTAATATCCATTTATCCGATTTTATCAATGCTAAGTTATGAAGGAATAGTAAAAATGACAGAATGCTATTATAGTCCTGTCGTAAGAAATTACTATCATATTGATATATGGACGGTTATTTTTAGCAATCCAAAAGATTATATAACAAGCATTTTAAAAGGTGGACCTTTATTTATAATATATTTATTTTCTAAGGTTTTTGGCTTTTTTAAAAATCTGCCTCAAGCTGTACAAGAAAAATATATAACTTTTAGATTAGATGTTCTAATTAAGAGTGTATTGCTTTATATTATTCCCTTTATAATGTATTTTTTTGTAAGAATTTTTAAGTTTGAGAAGAAGAAAAACTATCATAAATAATAAATAGCATTAAAAGTAAAGTAAATTTTTTATTTGTAAAATAAAAAAAATAAATACAAAAAAATTATTAAAGGGGCGCATGTGAAATATATAGGATTAGATAATATTTTGTAAATTATTGATTTTTGATAATTTTCATTGTAAGTTATTGGATAAGATATCATTATGATTAAAAAAATATTTAAATTACTAACCAAACAAGAGCGCAAACAACTTTATATGCTTTTTGGAGCCATGGTGATTTCTGCAATTATTGAAGTTGCAGGAATTGCTTCAATTTTGCCTTTTCTGTCTTTGATTACAAATCCTGGTCTTATTCAAAGTAATAGGTATCTTAAATGGCTTTACACATCATTAAATTTTCAAAGCAACAATAGATTTCTTATTTTAGTAGGGGCTACTGTTTTAGTTATTTTAATTGTAAGTAATATTTTGGCGTTATTAATGAGATGGGCACTAACGCGTTTTTCCAGTATGAGAACCTATACTATCTCAAGGAGCCTTTTAATTAATTATTTATACCAGCCATACATATTTTTTCTAAACCACAATACCTCTACGCTTGGAAAGGATATTCTTTCTGAAGTGGAGAAGGCTGTTGGGGGAGTTATTCTCCCGCTACTTGATATTTTTTCACGGGGGATTGTAGCTCTTTTTGTTTTTGCCATGCTTTTAGCAGTTAATCCGATCCTGGCACTTTCTCTGATAATTGTCTTAGGAGGTGCTTATTTATTTATCTATAAATTTATAAAACAAAAACTCTATAATATGGGTAAGAAGAGTTATGAATTTAATACCGAACGATTTAAAGCATTGGATGAAGCCTTCGGAGATATAAGACTGATTAAATTAAGGGGGTGTGAGAATTATTTTGTAAATAGTTATTCAAAGCCATCGGTTGAGATCGCAAAATATAATGCGTCATACGCGATAATCACACAAACTCCACGCTATCTAATGGAAATAATTGCATTCGGTGGAATTATTATTGTTGTACTTTACTTATTAGCTTCCGGAAAAGGAATTCAAAATTTATTACCTCTAATTGGGCTATATGCTTTTGCTACGTATCGCCTGATGCCTTCTCTTCAGGCAATTTTTGCTGCTGCTTCCCAGATGCGCTTTAGCACTAAGTCAATTGATTCTCTTTATGAAACTATGCGTTCTTTTAATAATGAGCAGCATCTATCTTCTACTGATAAGGAAAAAATTGAGCGGCTTTTATTAAAAAAAGAATTCAGGCTTGAAAGCGTTACATTTAGTTATCCAAAAACACATGAGCCTGTTATACAAGACTTAAACCTAAAAGCTGCTGTTAATTCTTCTGTCGCACTTGTGGGTGTTACGGGTGCCGGTAAGACTACTATTGCCAATATTATTTTAGGGCTGCTTAAACCGGATACGGGCAGGATACTTGTAGACGGGATAGAGATTACTGATGAGAATTTATCAAACTGGCAGCGCAATCTCGGATATATTCCTCAGGATATTTATCTTCAGGATGATACTGTAGCTCGAAATATAGCATTTGGCATACCTGATGATAGTATAGATTTGAACGTCGTAGGACATGTTGCAAAAATTGCAAATATCCATAATTTCATAGTTGAGCAGCTTCCTGACGGCTACCAGACACTTGTTGGAGAGCGGGGAGTGAGGTTAAGCGGAGGCCAGAGACAGCGTATAGGCATTGCAAGAGCACTTTATAATAACCCAGGCGTACTTGTTTTAGATGAGGCTACCAGTGCCCTGGATGGAGCTACTGAGAGAGAAGTTTTTGCAGCAATTCAAAATGTTGCTAAAACCAAAACACTAATAATAATTGCCCACCGCCTTACAACTATTAAGGAATGTGATGTAATCTATGTTCTTAAGAATGGAATCATTACTGGAATAGGTAAATACGATGAGTTGATTGAAACAAATGAGAACTTTAGAAAGATTGCAAGCGTTAAATCGCAGGAAGAAAAAAAGTAAAAGTAGTATAATAATCACATTTATAAATCATTAATATGAATTTTTACAAAGTATTTATATATTAAGAGGTTAATATGGATACAAAATCAGCCGGCAAAATAAAAAATCTCAGTGACCTTGCAAAAATAATATCAAATTTAAAAATAACTAATAAAAAAATTGTTCATTGCCATGGTGTTTTTGATCTTGTACATTTAGGCCATATACGACATTTCAATCTAGCTAAAAAAGAGGGAGATATTCTTGTAGTTACTCTTACAAAGGATAAATATGTAAAAAGAGGGCCGGGACGTCCAATATTTAACGAAAATCTAAGGGCTGAAATGCTGGCATCTATATCAATTATTGATTATGTAGCAATAATTGACTCCCCGACTGCTGTTGAAGCAATAAAATTCCTTAAACCTGATTTTTATGTTAAGGGCTCTGATTATAAAGACAAAACAAAAGATTTTACTGGAATGATTAGTGACGAAGAAGAAGCAGTGAGTTCAATAGGTGGAAAACTAATTTTTACTGATGATTTAACTTTCAGCTCTTCCAGTCTTATAAATAATTTTTTGGATGTATATCCACCAGAGATCTTAAATTATCTTAAATCAATAAGAGAAAAATATACAATTGATAATATATCTGAAAAATTAAATTCATTAAAAAAATTAAAAGTAATAATAATAGGAGACACAATAATTGATCAGTATCATTATTGTATTCCAATGGGAAA
>VGAU01000009.1 GCA_016870675.1 Actinomycetota bacterium
GGTTTATATAGGTTAATTTTCCCGGTAGTTTCTTCCAGCTCATTTATAACATACTGCTGCATCTGACTTAGACTATTTGTATCCGGTATACTGGATATACTGGAGCCAATAAATTTTTCAGTTAAACTGACACATCCGAGATTTAAACTTTCAACCAACTGCAGGTTATAGTTACAATCACCCAGTATGAATTCACTGCTCCCGCCCCCAATATCCACTACTAAAATTTTACCGTTGAGCTCCGCCTTATAATCCGGATAATTTAAATCCATATCTCTTACCGCGCCGTAGAAGCTCAACCGGGCTTCTTCCTGGCCGCTGACAACATCAATTTTCATCCCCAGATGTTTGTAGACACAAGATATAAACCAATCACTATTTGATGCTTTCCTTACCGCACTTGTCCCTACAACCCTGAATTTTTTTACATCATAGTCTTCAATCAAACGCTGGTAATCTGAAAGAACCTCGACAGTCATACTGGCAGAATCTTTACCAATCATATTATTTTCGTCCAGATTTTTACCCAGACGGGTAATTTTCATCTTTCTTTCCAGGGGAATGAATTTATTGTTTTGGTAATCAGTGATTAGTAATCTGGTGGAGTTGGTTCCGATATCAATAGACGCTAATTTCATTTAAAATTACTTATATACCTTTTCTAATCCCGGCTTAGTTACTTCTGATTTCATTATTATAGAAGATCTTTATATTTTCCCATAAAGCCGAGTTTGAATAAATATCCTTACCGGAAGCCAGGTTACTGTCATTTTTAAAATTCTGTTCAGATTCATCATCCTTAATAACTACAGAAAAATTAGTCTCATCACCTGCAGTCATATTAAACTGCTTTCTGGCTTCAAGCTCTATAGCATCTTCTCCATATAAGCTTTTTTCAAGCGCCAGACGATTGATATTCTCATTCCTTTCCCAGTTTAGTTTCTCTTCCAGCTCTATTATCTTTTCTCTTTTTTCTACAATACTTTTTATCTGATTTATAGAGGTAAGGATAATAATTACGATAAAAATTAAGAAGATGGTAATAGAAATATTTATTTTAGCCTTTCTGGAAAATCTGCTGACAATTTTAATATTATCATCCATTTTAATTTTGTTGCTATGTTTATATTACTTCTTTATTTACTACATTAAATGACAGCTTGCTAAAATTAATTCACATATTTGTGTAAGTATAACATATGCTACAATAATGCCAATAGGTATCTTGTAAATTTTAGTAGTATTGTATAAATTAAGACTGAAAAAATAAAGTTGTTGTTTTTAATTGCCAATTTTACTAAAATATCAACCTATATGTTAGATTTATTCAATAATTGAACTCAAAAATGTAATGAAAGACATACCCTTATTTTCTTCCAGGACACAAAAAACAATCGCCAAACAGGTATTGCTTGGTTTTGCAATAGCTATAATACTTGGCTCGCTATTTTTATCAATCCCCCAGATGACGCAGAGCGGAAAAATTAGCTATATAGATGCACTCTTTACTTCTACTTCAGCAATCTGTGTTACAGGACTGATAGTTCAGGATACACCGACATATTTTACTGACTTAGGTAAAATTGTAATACTTATCCTAATTCAGATTGGTGGACTGGGAATCATGACCGTCGGCTCCATTTTTGGATTAATTCTTGGAAGAAAAATACAAATTAGAGACAAATTTTATATCAATACTAGTTTCGGCTCAAAACAGCCGTTTAGCGCATCTAAATTTTTCATGGTAATAGCAGGAACTACATTTACCATAGAATTCATTGCATTCATTATTATGTCGGCTATTTTTCATTTTAAGCATCTTTATTCTATAAAAACATCGATGACTTTTAGTTTATTCCATACCGTAAGCGCCTTTAATAATGCTGGCTTCTCCCTATTTTCAAACAGCCTTGAGGGTTTTGCCTCTGATATTCCTCTGAATTTAGTATTCATGACCTTAATTGTGCTTGGAGGAATTGGTTTTCCTGTAATTTCCGAGATTATTACTTTCAGGAGAATAAAACATTTTTCCCTGCATGCAAAAGTGGTTATGATTGCAACTGCAAGCTTGATAGCGGCAGGGGCAGTTGTGTTTTTCCTTATTGAGTTTAAAAATCCCGAATCTATTGCAAATAGGACTCTATCAACCAAAATTTTAGCCAGCTTCTTTCAATCAGTTACAGCACGAACAGCTGGTTTTAACACCATGAACATTGGAAGGTTAAACCCTGCAACTGTTCTCTTCCTAACCCTTCTAATGTTCATAGGAGCATCACCAGGAGGAACAGGAGGCGGCATAAAAACTACTACTTTCATTGCTGTGACTGCAGGTGGTTTGAGCTCCATTAGAGGGAGAAGTGAAGTCACATTACTTAAAAGAAAACTGCCCTCAAGTTTAATATACAGGGCTTTAACCCTGACTATTGCCGCAACTGCATTAATTATAATCTCAACAATCGGAATACTGGTATTCGAGAGATACTCTTTACATTTACAAGAAGTTTTATTTGAAGTAGTATCAGCATTCGGCACCGTAGGATTAAGTACCGGAATTACACCGGCACTTTCTACACCAAGCAAGATAATATTGATACTTACTATGTATATTGGTAGAATTGGTATCAGCACTTTATCTCTAGCTATTGCAATAAGAGGTATTATTTATAAAATGACTTATCCTGAAGAAACAATAACAATCGGATAGGAAACATGAAAAAACAATTTTTAGTAATAGGATTGGGAAGATTTGGAGCAAGTGTTGCTGGAACATTAACAGAAGCCGGCCACAGCGTGGTAGGCATAGATCAGTCTGAAGACCGGATTCAAAGGGTTTCTGAAGAAATAGCAGATGCAATAAAATGCGATGCAACAGATGCAGATATATTGGAATCTATGGGTATCTCTGATTATGAAGCAGTTATTGTATGCATCGGAGAAAAATACATCCAAAACTCAATACTGGTAACTCTGCTTCTTAAAGAAAAAGGCGCAAAAAAGATAATTGCTAAAGCAGGAACTAAAACACAGGGAAGGGTACTTTCAAAGGTTGGCGCAGATATCATAGTATATCCCGAAAAAGATATGGGGGAAAGAGTTGCAAGAAACCTGGTAAGTTCCAATATTATTGATTTTCTGAGTGTCAGTCCGGATGTAAGTATTATTGAAATACCTGCACCTGAAACGATGGTTGGAAAGAACTTAATCGAACTAAATTTAAGGCACAGATATGGAGTAACTATAATAAGTATAAAAAACAGTAAAAACAAAATTATGTCTCCTCCTAATATCAACTATAAATTCCAGAAAGATGATGTCCTGACATTAATTGGAGAGAACAAACTGTTAAGAAAACTCCGGTTCACAGAAGACTAAACTGTGTGAACCGTCCCTGGTATAGCTTATTCCACCTCTTTCACATTTATAAGATTGGTGCTGCCCGGTTTATTTACCAGAACACCGGCAGTAATAACCACTCTATCGCCTATATTTATATATTTAAGTTTTTTCGAAACATTTATAGACTCGTCAATCATCATATCAATATTTTTTGTAAACTTTGTCTTTGCAGGAACAACACCCCAGCTTATCATCAACTGTCTGACTACCCGCTGGTTGGGGCTGACGCCAATTATCATGCTCCTGGGCCTGTTTTTGGAAACCTGCCTGGCTGTGTGTCCGGATTCGGTCGAAGAAATAATAGCTTTTGCATTTAGCATATTGGCAATTTCACAAGAAGCAAAGCTTATGGCTTCCGTAATAGTATTACGGTCAATCTTTAATTTTTTTCTCATTATAGTATTATTCCTTAAAATGGTATCGTAATCCAGAGAAGCTTCGGTTTTATTTATTATTTTAACCATCATTTTTAAGGATTCCAGTGGATACTTACCGACCGCAGTTTCCCCGGAAAGCATAACCGAATCCGAACCATCTATAATTGCATTTGCCACATCACTTACTTCGGCTCTTGTAGGCCTGGGATTTCTCATCATGGAATCCAGCATTTGTGTAGCAGTAATTACAGGCTTACCCAGCATATTAGCTTTTTTTATAATCCTTTTCTGGATATTGGGGATTTCTTCCGGATTCATTTCAATTCCCAGATCACCTCTGGCTACCATAATAGCGTCAGCTGAATTTAAAATACTGTCAAAATTATCGACTGCTTCATTTTTTTCAATCTTTGCAATAACCATTGCATGACTTTTCTTACCGCTTATTACTCTTTTGATTTTTTCTATATCATAAGAATTTCTTACAAAAGATTGGGCTATGAAGTCTACTTCCAGTTTTAAACCAAGATTTAAAAATTCCAGATCCTTTTTGGTAACCGAATCCACACTTATAGGTACACCCGGAATATTGATTCCCTTATTGGAGTTCAGCAGTCCACCGGTTATAACTTCGCAAACAGCTGACTTTTTGGGTATATTAATATCCAGTACTTTGCACTCAATCAAACCATCATCGATAAAAATACGGCTGCCCTTTTTAATATCTTCTATAAATTTATCATAAGTAACCTTAATTATATTATTTATACCGGATTGACCATAATCATAATTATTAGCTACAGCAAAAATAACTTTTTGTTTTCTTTCCAGTCTTATCTTATTTTTTAAATCACTGACCCTGATTTTAGGACCCTGCAAGTCCAGTATTATTGCTGTGTTTCTTTTAAATTCCTGCGAAACCCTTCTGATTTTCCCCACTATTTCTATAACCTCTTCGGAGTCACTGTGGGAAGTATTTATCCGGGCTATGTCCATCCCACCAGTTATTAGCCCTCTTAAAATATTTTCTTCTTTACTCGCAGGTCCAATAGTACAAATTATTTTGGTCTTTCTCATGGCAGCTCTCTTTTTGCAATTTCCCATAATTTGTCTTTTTCTTTCAGCGGCAGTTTTTTAAAATCCAAATTATTTTCATCAGCATATTTCTCCATAAAATTAAATCTTCTTACAAATTTTTTACTTACTTCATATAGGCTTTCTTCACAATCTACGCCTAAATGCCTGCTGAAATTTATTATACTAAAAAGGACATCTCCAATTTCGTCAAATACCTGGCTTTTTCTGCCTTCCCTTACTTCTTTTTCAAGTTCAGTCAGCTCTTCTTTTATTTTGTCAAATATATCAATTGCCTTATTCCAGTCAAAACCCAATCTCGAAGCTCTATTTTGAATTTCAGAAGCATAATGGAGAGACGGTAGAGACCTTGGGATTCCTCTAAAAATTGAATCAGGTTTTTTAAATTTCTCTTTTCTTTCTTTTTTCTTGATATCCTCCCAGTTTGCCAATATCTCATCACTACTGTTTAAAGTCATTCCCTGAAAAACGTGAGGATGCCTTCTTATCAACTTCTTTATAATGCTTCGCAGTACCTCACTTATATTAAACTTTTTATTTTCAGCTGCAATCTGGCTGTGAAAAACTATTTGAAGCAGCAGGTCACCTAATTCTTCTTTAAGTCCCTTATAATCATCATTCTCAATACTTTCAACAGCCTCATAAGTTTCCTCGATTAAATTCCTCTTGATAGTCTTATGATTTTGCTCTCTGTCCCATATACAACCATCAGGCGATCTGAGCTTTCTCATTATATCCACCAGAATAGCAAATAGTTCGCTGCTGTCATTGATTTTGTCTATATTTTCTAAATCCCTGCTATTTAGTTGGAATTTCATTCGCTTTCCTCTTCAGTTCTCGTATCTGTGTTATCTTCTGTTCCGGTATCAGTACTATTCAATGTTCCTTCCACATCTGTAAAATACTCAATATTAACCTCTTCTATTAATGAAAAAATAAAATCCTCCCATTTTTCCGCCTTATGTAAATTCAGCAGGTATGTGTTTATGGACTCTTCTACTTCATCAAATTTTTGAATATGTTCCTCCTGACGGTCATAAACCTTTATTATATGAAATCCATATTTAGTTTCAACAATCTCACTTACTTCCCCCACATCCAGAGAGAATAATGCCTTATCAAATTCCTCAACCATCTGACCTTTACTTATAAAACCAAGATCTCCCCCCTTCTCGGCACTGGTGGTATCATTTGAATACTGCCGGGCCAGATCTTCAAAATCTCCGCCATCCTTTAATTTATCCTCCACTCTTTTTATTTTTTCTAGAGCTTCCTCTCTTCCCTCTTCGGTCTCTTCAGAATTATCTTCTACCCATGGGAATATGGACAGAATATGGCTTGCTTTAACCCTGACCGGAACTAAGAATAATGTATTTTTATTATCTTCATAATATTGCTTTACCTCATCTTCAGTAACGGTCGTATCTGCAGTGACTATATTAAAAATTTTACTGCTGAGCATCAGGCTCCTGAAGTAATTTACCAGAAATTTTTTATCTATGCCCATATCCTTTAAACCCTTCTCAAAATCCTCTTCAGAAGGATAGGTGCCTATTATCACTCCCATCTGTTTATCAACTTCCTCACTGCTTACAGTAATATTATTTTCCTCTGCGTATTTTTCAAGAAGTCTTGTAACAATAAGAGAATCAATTATATTGGCTTCCAGAGTTTTTAGCTCCTCTTCATTTTGAGTTAATTCCCCATCCGTACTCTGTTTTTTATAAAAATTAATATAAGTATCAACTTCCTTTTGCTTTATTTCTATTCCATCCACTCTGGCTATTGTCTTGCTGCAGCCAGCAAACAAAAAAACAAAAACGAAAATCAATAGCATAATTATACAGATAACGCTTCTCTTCAATCTTTACCTTCTTTCCTTTTATTGAATATTATATGAAACTCATTATATCATTTAGGCTGCTTAAGACTAAATCTAAATCAATATTTTTACTGACTTCTTTTATTATTATTTGTCTCAAAACCGGTTCGTATGACAGAACCTTATTCTTTCTATTCATTTCTCTGGCCCTGCTCTGAGACATATCCACTTTTTTCAAGTAAATTCCCTTCTCGCGGGAGAAAATAAATTTCTCTATCCTGGCTTTCCTGAGTAAATATTTTATTTTCGCTATATTTACAAGATTATCTACCACCAGTGGCGCTTTTTTATATCGCAAGTTCATGTTCTTCCTGACCTGGTCTATTTCACTAAGACTTTTTGCATTTCCCAATACCTTATAAATATTAACTCTGTCTCTTTCACTTTCAATATAACTTTTTGGGATATAGGCACTTACTGGCAGATCAATTTGAACATTAATATCCTCTTCAATCTTTTTACCTTTAAGTTTTTCAATCTCTTCTTTTACTATCTGGCAGTACATATCAAAACCCACACTATTTATGTGACCGTGCTGCCTTGGACCCAATATTTCCCCTGCTCCTCTTATTTCCAGGTCTCTCATTGCTATATTGTATCCTGAACCAAGGTCGGTATATTCTTTCAAAGTCTTAAGCCTTTGAAACGCAGGAAGACTTAGATTTCCCCTGCCAGGATAGAATAAATAAGAATAAGCTCTCTCGAAAGACCTACCCACCCTGCCCCTCAATTGATACAGCTGAGATAATCCAAACAGATGTGAATTTTCAACTATTAATGTATTTACATTTCCAATATCCATTCCGGATTCTATTATTGAAGTGGTCAGCAGTATATCGTATTTTTTATTTATAAAATCACTCATTATTTTTTCTATCCTGCTGCCGTCCATTTGACCATGAGTCATGGCAACTCTTGCTTCGGGAACTAATTGCTGCAGCTGGATTTTCTTATTTTCTATACCGGATATTCTATTGTACACATAATATACCTGCCCTGCCCTGGCTAGTTCCCTTTCTATAGCTCTTCTTACAACCTGATAGTCAATCTCGCCCACAAAAGTTTCTATTGGGTTCCTACCCTCCGGATGAGTTTCAATTAATACAATATCCCTGACTCCTGTAAGAGACATATACAGTGTCCTGGGAATAGGTGTAGCACTTAATGTTAGTACATCTACTTCAGTTTTTAACAACTTTATCTTTTCCTTGCTTCCGACTCCAAATTTCTGTTCTTCATCTACAATTATAAGACCCAGGTCTTTAGGCATTATATCTTCCTGGAGGATGCGATGTGTTCCAATTATCATATCTATTTTGCCATCATTAAAATCTTTAACTATGTCCTTTTGTTTTTTTCTTGCTCTAAATCTGCTTAAGACTTCTAAAATGACAGGGTAGTTTTTATACCGCTCGCTGAAGGTCTGGTAATGCTGATCAGCAAGAATCGTGGTCGGGACCAGCATCAGAACCTGTTTCCCATTTTCTATTGCCTTAAAAGCTGCCCTTACAGCAACCTCGGTTTTCCCGAATCCTACATCTCCAATTACCAGAGTGTCCATTGGTTTGGGTTTGCGCATTGCATCCTTTACATAATTTATGGCTTTAATTTGATCAGGGGTTTCCTTAAATGGAAATAAATCTTCTATCTCCTTTTGCCAGGGACTATCAGCAGGAAATGCATAACCACTGGTGGAATCTCTCTCAGCATATAATTTAGCAAGGTCAATAGTAAACTTATAGACAGATCTCCTGACCCTTCTTCTAAGACTATCCCACTGTTTAGAATTAAGAGGCGTTACTACCGGTTTTTTTGCCCCAATATATTTACTGATGCGGTCAGCCTGCCAGGTTGGAACATATAGCTTATCATTATTTGCGTATTCTATTAAAAAATATTCTCTTTTATAACCACCAATCTGCTTTGAGATAATATCAATATATTTTCCAATACCATGGTTTTTATGAACTATATATTCCCCGGGCTTAAAATACTCAAACTCACTACCCGTAGAAATCTTTTTTTCAGAGATCTGATACTGCATTTGATCATAAATATCCAGTTCCCCATATAATGAAATATCTCTGGACTGGTAACCCCTGTATAACCGTACGCCTGAGATACTGGCAACACTCGGTTCTAGTAAATTATATTTAACTTCAACTCCGGTTCTTAAATAGTTATAGGATACGGAACTGCCTAAAAATAATTCTTCTATCTTCTTTCTTCTTTTACTTCCATCAATAGAAATAATAACCTTCTTGCCGCTTTTTAAATCTTCTTTTATATTCCTTATAAAAACAATGGAATTTCCAAAACTTTTTTTCTGCCTGGTTATTTTCTGCAAATTAAATTCACTTTTACTGGTGGCTTGTTCTTTGGTGGAAACTATATTTAATTTTAAATAAAAATCCTCTTTTTCCAGAAAATCTTTTTTCACCAGATAGGAGCTTGCAATTTCTTTGCTTGCAGTTGCCAGTATATCTTTATCTCTATCAAACACCTTATGAAGAATATCAATATCGCTTCTTATTTTCAGATAAATTTCTATTGGATCACAAAATATGACTGCAAGTTTTGGAATATTCTTCTTTAGCAAATCAATAAAAGAGACCATCTTTTCAGGTAGTTTTATGCTGCCTATCTCTTTTATCTTCCAGGGATTTGTATTTGGAAAAATAGAGATTTTATCCAATTTCTTTACCAGCTTCTGGCTTGAAATATCATAAAAAAATATTTTCTCTACTTCATCTCCAAGAAAATCAATCCTTGCAGGATTCTCGCCAGCTATATCAAAAATGTCGACGACTTCTCCTCTTATACTGAATTCTCCCCTATCATAAACCCTGTGTACCCTCTCATAACCGCTGTTAGTAAATTTAGATATCAACTGGTCCCTATCATATTCACTGCCAGCCAATATTTTTATACTTTCCAGTCTATCTACTTTGGATTCTGGCATTAAATTTAGCAAAGAATTGCTGGTAGCAATAATAAAAAATGGACTGGTGGAACTATTAATATTCGATAAGTTTTTAACGATATTAAGCCTTCTTGAAAGGTTTTCTGCAGCAGTAACTTTATTTTTATAGAAAATGTTATTTCCAAGACTGGGAAAATTAAATATTTTAACCTCTGGAATAATACATTTTATTTCCTTTTCCAGCTCATAAGCTCTCTCCAGGGTCGATGTAATTACCAGAACCGGTATATTGAAAGACTTTAAAAAAGCACTTATTGTAAAAGGCCAGATATTCTCATCAGCAATTAAGGTATCAAGACTGACACCTTCACCTTTTTTATCTTCAGTATTTGCTCTTTCATATTTTTCTATAAACTGCTGCCACTGCTTTTCACTTGTAAAATTTTCTAAAAACATTGCCATCGCTAATATTTTAAAACTGTTGTCAAGAATGATTATATAAGAAAATAATTAAAATATCCTTTCAGGGTGCAAGATGTAAGCATTAATTTTCTTCATAATTAATTTTATTCATAAATTCTGGACGAATAAAAAAATTAAAAAACTTTATAAGGAAAAATAGAGAACTAAAAAGATAAAAGAAAGTCAAGCACAATTAATCAGAAATGTAAAATAAAAACAAGGTAAAGGGCAAAAATACAGGTGTTTTTAGTTATATTTATTCATAACATATTCAATACCCTCTGTCAGGTAATCCCTTATGATATCTGTTGATCTCTGTACACCAATTTCAACTTCTTCTCTTTCTTTTTTACCAAACTCGTCAAGCACGTAATCTGCTGCATCCTGCCTGCCCGGTGGCCTCCCTACACCAAACCGGAGCCTGTCAAAATCATAGTTCCCCAGTTTATCTGCTATTGATTCCAGGCCTTTATGTCCGCCAGTACTGCCACCCGTCTTCAACCTGATCTCTCCAAATTCAATATCAATATCATCATGGATTACAAGCATTGAATTAATTTGCTTACGTAACAAATTGTAGCACGTAGAAACTGCAGTACCACTGCTATTCATATACGTTTGGGGTTTTAAAAGTATTAATTTCTTACCATCATATGAAGATTCAGTAACTGTTGAATTAAATTTCCGGTAACAGCTTTTTTTCTCAAGACTATCTGCAAACTTATCAATAATTTTGAAACCTATATTGTGTCTTGTAAATTCATAGTCTTTCCCGGGATTGCCAAGACCAATAATTAAAATCATAATAATTATTTTTCCCTGGAACCTTTTTCTCTGGAGTGTCCTTCTTCCTTTTGCTTTACCTTCTCTTCTTCCGGTTCCACTTTCTCTTTACCAATTACCTCAGGTTCAACAACTTTCTCAGCCTCTTCTTCAGTAACCAATTCTTCTTCTTTTAGCTGGGTTGGATGAATTATTGAAACTACTACTTCTTCAGGGTCATTCAATATTTTTATTTTATCAGAAATATTAATATCTGAGACCCTAATCGTTACACCCATATCCAGATCTTTTATATCATATTCGATATACTCTGAAATATCTGCAGGAAGACAGGAAATGTGTAGTTCTCTTAAGCCGTGCTGCAGAACACCGCCACCCTCTTTAATTCCCACAGCTACTTCTTCATTGATAATATGGATAGGAACAGTAGTTTCAATTTCCTTCTCCATCTGTATTCTTAAAAAATCCACATTCAGAAATTCTCTGGTGATGGGATCTCTCTGAAATTCTTTTATTAAAACTGTTTCTTTCTTATTCTTTTTTGCACCATCTATATGCATATCAAAAATTAGGCTGTAAATGCTTCTGCCTTTTAACAGGCCTTTAAATTCTTTTTCCCTTATCTTAACACTAACTGGCTCTTCTTTTAAACCATATACAACTGCAGGTATATAATGTTTATTTCTCAATCTTCTTGATGCATTACTTTTTATCTCACTGTCATTTCTTTTTTCTACCGCCAAAGCTATATTTTCCATCTATTGCTACACCTACCTTTATTTTTACAAATTAAACTAAACCTTCACCCTTAAACAACTCGCTTACAGACTTGCAATAATAAACTTTTTTTATAGTTTTTGCAAGCAGAGGTGCAATGGAAAGAACTTTTATCTTATCAGATTTACATTCTTTATTTAATGGAATAGTATCCATCACTACTATCTCTTCAACTTTTGTATTTTCAAATTCTTTTATAGCATTACCCGAAAAAATAGGATGAGTCGCGCCAATATAAACTTTCTTTACCCTATGTCTTATTAACATATCAATAGCCTTTAGTATTGTACCGCCGGTATCTATCATATCATCAAAAATTATGACCTCTTTTCCTTCTACATCTCCTACTATGTGTTCTATTTCCGCCATATTAGGAGCAGGCCTTCTTTTATCCAGTATGGCAAGAGGAAAATGAAGTCTTTTAGCAAAAATACTTGCTCTTTTTACACCTCCTACATCAGGACTTACCACTACACCATTCTTAATTTCTTTCTCTTTAAAATACTTGGCTATTATAGGTATGGCAGTAACGTGGTCTACCGGTATATCAAAGAAACCCTGAATAGTAGCAGAGTGCAGGTCAACAAGTATGGCCCTATCCATTCCTGCTACTGAAAGCAAATTAGCAAATAATTTTGCACTTATTGATTCCCTCCCTTCTGCTTTTTTATCCTGACGCGCATATCCATAATGAGGAATCACAGCATTTATCACCCCCGCAGATGCCCTTTTCAGGGCATCTATCATTATGAGTAATTCCATTATATTATCACTTACAGGTTCACAACATGTTTGCACCACAAATACATCTGCGCCCCTTACACTTTCATCAAACTTTACATATATCTCGCCGTTTTTAAATTTAGTTCTGGTAACTTTTCCGGCATTTATTCCAAGTTCTTCTGCAATCTTATCTGTCAGACCAGGATAAGATGACCCTGAAAAGAGCATCATTCTTTTATTGCTTTTATTTTCTTTCATACTCCCTGCCTTAAATTATTTATTCCTTTGTATTTTTTAATTTTTTTCTATCTCTATACCTGACAGCACCATCTTTTATATTTTTTTGCTCCCCACGCTCTATTGCCATAGAATTTGAAGGAACTTTAGATTTTTTAATTTCACAAAATGCTCCAATTTTCACATTGGACCCGGTCACAGTACCGGGTCTTATATAGCTGTAGGGACCTATATTATTGTTATCTCCAATAACAGAACCGAGTATAACCGAGGCATTTATCCTGGTGCCTTCACCTATATCGGTATCCGTAACCTGACAAAAAGGACCTACTGTAGAGTTCTTTCCAATCCTGGTTTTACCCTTGATAAAACATGAGGGTTCAATTATTACATCCTTATCTATAACTACAGAGCTTTCAATATAACATGAACCAGAATCCCTTATAGTTACCCCGTTCTTCATTAAACATTCATTAATTTTCCTTTGCATAATATTTTCTACTTCGGAAAGCTGTAATCTGTCATTTATACCCATAACCTCTAAATAGTCTGGAGTTTTAAAACAGTTTAC
Source organism: Actinomycetota bacterium (assembly GCA_016870675.1). Classification (GTDB taxonomy): domain Bacteria; phylum Actinomycetota; class Humimicrobiia; order Humimicrobiales; family Humimicrobiaceae; genus Hydromicrobium. The sequence continues at coordinate 13,227 of VGAU01000009.1, forward strand.
TTTTTTGCCATTTTTAATAAGCATTTCAATAATATCTGTCAAATAGTACTCTTTTTGGATATTTTGGGTGTTAATCTTTTCAATATTCTCAAATAAAGATTTTGTATCAAAACAATAAATAGAAGAATTTACTTCACATATTTTTCTCTCTTCAGGGCTGACATCAGTTTCCTCAACAATCTTTATTATATTTTCATTTCTGTCTTTTATAATTCTCCCATATCCTTCCGGATCAGGAACTATGGAAGTAATCACACAGGCTGCGCTTTCGGAATTGATTTTATTTTCAACCAATTTCCTTAAGGTTTCTATATTAACCAATGGACTATCGCCGGGTAGTATTAAAATATTCTTTCCAAAATCCTCCCACTTTCTTCTTTTTATCATACAAACAGCATGAGCAGTACCCAGCTGATTTTCCTGTGTAACAGTTTTGGTATGAGGAAAATTATTTTTTATATATTCGCTAACCAGTTCCTTCCCGTAGCCTACAACTGTAGATATATTTTTAGGATTTAATTTACTGACTAGAGACAGCATATAAAAGAGTATTGGTTGACCTAGTATTTGATGAAGTACCTTGGGAATATCTGAATTCATTCTTTTACCTTTACCGGCAGCTAAAATAACCACGCTTAAATCTTTAGAAAAGTTCATTTTTTAATAAGATTCCTACCAAGGATTTTATAATATTACCTATTATTAACAATACTAATAGATTGTAACATAAAAAATATATTTATCTAAGCATTACTCCACAAATTCTCCACCGCTGATTTCCTTTGAAATAATATTAAAACCAGGTCCAAAATAGACTTCAATATGTATAAGATTATTACATTTCTCTCCAAGTATTTCCTTTCTTAAGAAATACTCTACTCCTGGCTGGCTTTCACCCTCAGAAACTCCGGATATGTCGCTATTTTTTCTCGCTCTTACTGTAATTTTTTCACCGCATTTGTTACATCTGACCGTGAAAGTAATAAACTTAGAGGCAATGTCTCCTGCCGGTACAGTAAAAATTTTTTTTAAATTTTCTAAAAAACCACCCATTTCAGTTCCTTCCCTATTTTTTATAAAATACTCTTTATCCTTAAACTATTTTACCTTAACTGGCCCCATTCTTGAAGAGGTTTTTAAATTTTAACAATTTAATAACCTCTTCTATATATCATGGTTTTTTAGTATTATGAAATAGGTTAATAAAAAAAAGACACGATATACCTATTCATTATATTTTTGTCTTTATTAATAAAATTAAGTAGAATTAAAAAATATGAATAAACATGAATTAAAAAAACTAAATAAAATATTTAAGCAATACCCCAGTCTAAAACTAGTTTATCTTTTTGGTTCACAGGTTTCAGGTAAGACTGGACCACTTTCAGATTATGACTTTGCGTTTTATATAGATGATGAAAAGATAAAGGCACATTATACTGTTCTTGAAATTGAAGGTAAAATCAGTACTCTTTTAGCTACAGAAAAAATAGATTCAGTAATTCTAAATTATACAGATGCACCTGAACTTAAATATTCCATTATAAAAAGTGGTAAGGTTATCTATGAAATAGAACCATATAAGCTTCTTATCGAACCTAAAATATTAAATGAATATTTCGATTTTCGTTTTTTACTAAGAAAATATCAATTAACAAAGACGTAATATAATATGACCGGATTAGATGTAATCGAAAAAGGCATAAGTAATATAAAAAAATATCTATCTATTCTTAGTAGCTATAAAGATAAATCAATAACAGATTTACTAAATGACTTAACATTACGTGGTGCAGCTGAGAGATATCTGTATCTTGCTGTCCAGGCAACTATTGATCTTGCAGAAGCCATAATTTCATATAAGGAATTAAGACGCCCATCAACATTTTCCGAATCATTTGAGATTTTAAATGAGCACAATATAATTTCAAAAGAAGTAAAAACAAATATGCTTCAAATGGCAGGGTTCAGAAACCGTCTTGCACATGATTATGGCGATATTAATTATAATGTCATCCATGACGTTTTAATAAACCGTTTGACAGATATCGAGTCATTTTTAGAAGAAATATCTAAAAAGTTGTAAATTTTATATCCATACCAGACTGTCTTACTGATCTTTTAAAAGCCTGGAGAAATATAAGGCCAAAAGGAAGCTTCTTTTTCTCAACTCTTAAAGGCAAGAAACTTTCAGAGAGATACATCCAACAGATGGTTAAAAGATACGCTCAAAAAGCTGGAATTGAAAAGAAGATTTCTCCCCATATACTGGGGCATACTTACGCCACTCAATACTACAGGCATACCAAAGACATAGAGACACTAAGGCTAATCCTGGACCACTCTGATATAAGCACAACTACAATCTATATTACCCTGGCAAATATCTACGTAGAAAACGGCATGAAATCTTTTAAAGGGTTTTTATAAATTGCTTTTTAGTGTTAAAATTTTCCGCATAAGGTAAATAAATGAAAAACATTAAAAAGGAGTTACAATTAAAACAAAAGTAACTAATGTACTTAAAGTTATTATTACTGTCTTTATATTAATTACTTTTACAGTATCAGCAGCAGCCTGTGCAGGTTCATCTACTGTAGTTAATGGAACTATCATGCGTCATGACGGGGAGCCTTTTGCAGAAAAAGAAGTAGTCCTGGTTCCACTGCTTCCAGGAGAAAAGATTGAAATATTTTCACCTTCTAAAGGAGGCACAAGAGAAGTCTCACTAAGTGTATGGGATATTGACATATTGGAAGGTGAGAAAATTATTTTTGCCACCGATAGAAATGGTCGTGCTATGGAAGTCAAAACTAATAGCGAAGGTAGCTTTGTAATAAAAAACGTAGATCCTGGAAAATATATACTACTTCAAATGGTAGCAGGAAGTGTAATTATTATGGGTACTAAAGATGGGTTTATCCGAGTTGTTGCCGAAGAGGGCAAGACAAATGACATTGGTACGATTACACTTCTTCATCCATCAGAGTCAATAATTGAATGGGAAAAGAAACGCAGCCAGGAATAAAGTTCTCCAATATTGCTAATATTGAGATATTTTAATCAACACCCTTGCAATGTCTTGCTTCTGCAGCCCTATTTTATAAGGTCCAGTATGGGTAGCGGGAAAACAAAAATATGATGGAACTAGAAGAAAGATGCTCGAAGCATACGAATTTGATCTAAAGTTGCCTTTTCGTCCAACCGTGATGGAAATGATGAAATCTACATAATGAATGTTGATGGCTCAGAACAGGTAAATCTTACAAATAACACAGGATGGGACTCGCATCCTTGCTTTTCACCTTAATGCATTAGTTTCCTTCTTACTGTGGGTTTAAAAATTATTTTGTAAGAGTATTAATAGTAAATGTAAAGATAAAACTTAAAAGACCTGAATGTTAAGTTTAATATGATAAGCTATCCCCAGAGTACTCCCGGAGGGGCTCAACCTCTTTACCAATACCAAAATCAAGCAACAGCTTGTACTCCTTGCTAAAACAGGGCATATAACACTCAAAGTGGCTTCACTCCTATAATACCAATACAACAATACTTCCAAAATCCGTAGCTTTTTACAGTGATTTTTCATCTTCAGGTTTTTCAAAATAAAGTTTTATCTCTTCCAAAATCCATTACCTGCTTTGGAGACAGAATTAGTTACTTTTTAACTTTGATTCAAGCTTGGAAACAGCGATTTTCAATATAATTGAACCAGTAAAATATACTTTGCATTTTAA
>VGAU01000010.1 GCA_016870675.1 Actinomycetota bacterium
AAAGAAGAGCATAGCAACACGAGAAGAATTCTCTCTGCTACCTATGGCAAACACACCTGTCATTTTTACAGCTATAACCTTCGGGTAACAATCATTTCTTTCTCTATATCGATCTATATCCTGTTCAATGCTTTTTAAATCCTCTACAAATAACATCTCCGGTCCTGCATAAAGAATATGATCAGGGGTATAGGAAGAATGAACTTTTTGAAATGAAGCGCTGTCTTTAACGGCAGCGCTGATCTCAGTGTTGTATTCAAATGTGATATATGCATCTTTAAAGGCAGAATAGTTTTTTATTCGTCTGCATACTTTTTCCATTACTTCTTTATTGATCCTGGTTAAATAAAAATCAGGCTCACGGACAATCTGTTTTTTTAAGGTTCCTATTACATAGTTATGAATGGTTTTAATCCCTCTAGTAGTTTCAGCCCCCACAAACATACCATGATTTTCAATAAGGATAATATCTGGTAGTGACTTGTACTTTTTTTCATGCTCTGCCAGCTGGGTTTTAATTAATTTTGCCAGGATATATCCAGGGTTTACTGAAGAAATCCACATACACCGGGTATTAAATAACTTTTCTGCCATCTGGCGGCCGTTTTTACTGCAAGTCAATCCATTAACTATAGTCGGATGGGTGTGGATGACATATTTCTGGGGCAGTACAGCATGCAGCAGTGATTCAACGCTGGGGCGTTTTTCTTCCCCACTGGCACGTGAGTCCATAAGATCCTGTAGGGCCTGCTTCTCTCTTAAGTCAACATCAGCCGGATACTCCTTTTCCCATATCCTGTTTAAAGTGTTCCTCTCCAGTTTTACAAATCCGTCTTTTCCAATAGATGCCAGTTTAAAACCGGAAGCTTTAACATAAAGGTACTTATTATCCTTATAAGATGTATTGCCGCCCCCGGCCAGTAAAAAGCTTGGGTCTTTTCCATAAAAACGAGAAATTCTAACCAGTTCTTTTATACTCATATTTCTCTTATACAAATTAAAATAAATTATATACCAAATCTGTACCTTCGCCTGAGCTCACCTGCGCTCTGATTTGTCTTTGCAGTATACCCGGTCAGGGGCATGATATTTTCATGAATAGCATCCAGTATCCACTCTTTCTGGGGGAAAAAGATATCTTCCAGCTCTGGAGCAGGGGTAATCCAGTTCCTGGAACCTATAACCACAGGAGAAGCATCCAGTAAGTCAAAGGCGAGTCTGGCAATATTGGCAGCTACGTTATGCATATAGGAACCCCTTTCCACAGCCTCCGAGCCCAGCAAAACCTTACCAGTCTTCTTAACAGATTCTAAAATTATATCATAGTCCAGTGGGACAATACTTCGCAAATCAATAACTTCAACACTTATCTTATAGTCCTTTTCCAGGATTTCTGCAGCTTCCAGGGCTGTATAAAGAAATGGGCCGGAGGAAAGGATAGTAATATCCCTGCCCCTTTTTCGTACAGAAGGCTCACCAAAATTTACCTCGTAGTATCCTTCAGGGACTCCTCCTTCATTAAAGAGCTCCGGGTAATCATATATTTTCTGGCTTTCAAAAAAGATCACTGGATCACATTCTGCAAGCGCCTTATTCATAAGTCCCTTGGCATCATAGGGAGTTACAGGATAAACAACTTTAATACCGGGAATATGGTTCACTATAGTTGACCAGTCCTGGGAGTGCTGGGCTCCATATTTTGCTCCAATAGAAATTCTAACCACTACCGGCATTTTTAAAATACCAGCAGACATGCTCTGCCATTTTGACAGCTGGTTAAATATCTCATCACCTGCGCGCCCTAAAAAATCACAGTACATAAGTTCACAGACAACACGGCCTCCTTCCAGCCCGTAGCCTACAGCAGCCCCTACAATCCCTGCTTCAGAAATAGGGGTATTAAAAAGGCGGTGATAAGGCAGAGCCTCTGTCATACCACGATATACAGCAAACGCACCTCCCCAATCTCGATTCTCTTCACCAAAAGCAATCATAGTAGGATCAATATAGAAGCGATGCATCATAGCCTCAAAAACTCCATCCCGGAAGTTAAAAGCTTTCATTTTGGGAACCGGATTTCCCTTTTCGTCAAATCCTTTCCTTACCTTGCTGCGGATCTGCACCACTCTTGGGTTTTCCTCCAGGGGATGATTCACTTCCGGAGCTCTTTCGCTGAAGCGCTCCACTTTTTTATTGGAAAACATAATCGTACCAATATATTCCGATCGGCTGTCCATACGAGGAGAAATTTTAATATCAACTGCTAGCTTGAACATTTCAAATAACATATCATCCACAACTTTTTTTATTTCCTCCAGTTCCTCCTCAGTCATGATATGGTGAGAAACCATTTTATTCCTGAAGGCTCCAGTAGCATCTGCTTTTTCCCATCTTTCAATTTCCTCTTTAGTCCTGTAGCTTGAAGCATCCGATGGTGAATGGCCGCTGATACGGTAGGTAACCGTATCCAGCAGAACCGGTCCCAGACCCTTGTCTAAAATTTTTCTTTTTCTTTTCATAGCATCAATAACGGCCAGAGGATCGTATCCATTGACTCTTTCTGCATGCATCTCGTCGGGATTAATACCGGCTCCAAGTCGGGCTAGTATTTTGAACCCCATAGTCTCGCCGCCTGTCTGACCACCCATTCCATAATGATTGTTCATACAGTTAAAAATAAGAGGCAGTCCCCCGCCCAGATTTTTATCCCATAGGGTCCGGTATTGCTCCATAGTGGCAAAACAAATTCCTTCCCATACGGGACCACATCCAAAAGAACCATCGCCAATATTAATAATAACGATACCAGGAGCACGGTTAACCCGTTTATATAAAGCGGCCCCCGGGCCAATAGAGCCGGAACCACCTACAATCGCATTGTTAGGATAAATGCCAAAGGGAGGGAAAAAGACATGCATAGAACCGCCTAACCCTTTATTCAAACCTGTCTTCCGGGCAAAATTTTCTGCATAAGTGCCATAGATTAAAAATTTTCTGGCCAATTCTTTGTAACTGCCCTGGTGATTTTTTCCCACTACCTTAAGTATTGAACCATCCATATAGCTCTTCATAATATCAATTAGCGCCCCGTCACTTAGTTTCCTTATGGCAGAGAGACCCTTTGCCAGGACTTCGCTGTGACTCCTATGAGAGCCATAAATATGATCGCAGATATCCAGGGTGAATGCCTGTCCTACAGCTGCTGATTCCTGGCCAATCGAGAGATGAGCCGGCCCTTTGTGATTATATTCAATTCCCCTGTATGCACCCTCCTTTTTTATTTTATCCAGAATTGTTTCAAATTCACGCAAAACACACATATCATGATAGATAGCTTTAAAATCATCCTTTGAAAAAAGCTTTTTCTCTTCATCTATTGATTTGTTATAAGCATTTACCTCTATAGGTTTAAATTCAATTTTATCTTTCGCAAAAACAACTTCAGGTATTATTTCAATAGACTTCGGCATTGTAACGCTTTACCTCCCTTTATTTTATTTGACAAATTACCTCTTTTATAGCCTCTGAAACTGTTGGGTGGGGGAAAACTATTTCCTTAATATCCTCTACACTCATTTCCATTTCTATAAAAGCAGCTATCCCATATATCATTTCACTGGCCACCCCTCCAATTATATGGACACCCAAAATTTCATGATACTGGCTCCCTGTAAGTACTTTCACATATCCCTGCTTTTTTTCGTTTTCAGCTACAAAGCGACCTGATATATTCAGAGGCAGTATATTTTTTTTATAATTAATCTCTTCTTGCTGCAGCATCTGTTCTGTCATTCCTGCAGCCGCCACCTCAGGATGGGTATAAATAACATTAGGAATTGCCTTATATCGCATCACATCCTTTTTCCCGAACATATTATTCACTGCCACAATTCCTTCTCTGGCAGCTGCATGGGCTAACAGACATCTGCCTGTAACATCGCCGCATGCCCAGACACCAGGAACACTTGTCTTTCCCTGCAGATCTGTTTTTATTCCCTTGGTATCGTAAAGCATCCCAATCTCATCCAATCCAATATTTTCCAGATTGGGCAGTCTGCCAGTGGCATTAAGAATGATCTCACTTTGTATTGCTTCAATATTTCCATTTTCACCTTTGTAGGAAATTCCCTCTTTGTCGATACTAGTAACTATGCTGGAAAGAGCAAAATCAATACCCTTCTTTTCAAGACTTTTAAGTAAATAAGAGGCTATTTCTGTATCCATTTGATAAGCAATATGGGGAAGCATTTCGATTACTTTTACCTCTGTTCCCATTTCATTAAAGAAATAAGCAAATTCCAGTCCTATTGCCCCTGCTCCAATAATAGTCAGGGATTTTGGGATCCTGTTCAGTTCTAAAATAGCTGTTGCATCCAATACATGGGGAGAATCAATGCCCTCAATGGGAGGTACAGCCGGCCTGGAGCCAGTGGCGATCAGGATATTTTTTGCCTCATAATCTTTTTTATTAACAGTCATAGTATTTTTAGCTATAAGGTGCCCTTCGCCCCATATTGTTTCCACACCACTTCGCTTCAATTTACCTTCGATACCTTTTGTCAGTAAGGATACAACCTCCTTTTTCCACTTCTGAATCTGCCCGTAGTCTATATCCGGTTTTCCAGCTTTTATACCATAATTTTCTGCCTCTCTTAATACCTGCAATATCTTTGCAGAATGTAGTAAGGTTTTTGTGGGAATGCAGCCTGAATTCAGACATATTCCCCCGATATGCTTCTTTTCAATTAAAGCCACCTTTTTACCCATTTCCCCTGCATGTGCCGCTGCTTCATATCCTCCAGGACCGGCGCCCAATACTATTAAATCGTACATAATACCTCCCTATCACCCTTAAATATTTAATCCGGCAATATTTTCGAAGTTTTCGATATTGTCTTTTAAAGCCACCAGAAACCGCGCAGCTGGTGCCCCATCGATTACCTGGTGATCTACAGTTAAACAAAGTTTTATATGTTCAATAAATTGCACCCCTTCACCTGTTTTGACAGGTTTTAAATCTATGTTGCATATTCCTAAAACAGCCACCTGTGGGGTGTTGAGAATCGGTGTAAAATATTCAATACCCATACCCCCTATATTTGTCGTTGTAAAGGTACCTCCTGTTAAATCGTCAGGAGCTATATTTCCTGACACAGCCTCATTGGAGAGCTTTTCCACAGCCAGGGAAAGTTCTTTTAAAGAGAGCTTTTGCGCACTCCTGACAACCGGCACCATTAATCCCCGGGATGTATCGCATGCAAAGGCTAAATTGATATCCTCATACTGGTACACTTTGCCACCAATAAATTCAGCATTTAATTCAGGATGAGACACAAGTGTACAAATAACAGCGTAAATAACCATATCATTAATGGTTATATTAGGTATGGAATGCTCAGTTATTATACTTTTAATTTTTTTACGCAGAGATAATATAGCATCAGCCCGGGCAGAGACAGTAATTGTATACTGTGCGGTCTCCATAAGAGAGGAATGCATATGCTTAGCAATAGTAGAACGGATAGTGGATAATCTTTTACCTGGCTGCCTCAAGTCCTCCCTGATAATCATGCCGCCAGTACCACTGTATGTACCCTTGTGTGTCCAGCCTTCATCCAGTAATTTCCCTGCCAGACTTGAGAATCGGGGAGTAGTATGGAAATATTTGATTGCATCCCTTTCCAGTATTCTGCCATGCGGACCACTACCAATAATACCATCCAGTTTAACACTGTGTGTTTTGGCAAATTGTTTTGCCCTTGGACTTATCCCCCCGGATGTCCAATCCTCTTCTTTAACTGCTTGCTGGTCTACTACAGTTTCTTTTTCAACTACCGGTATTTCTATTTCTTCTTTATCTTTTTCTTTAACCGGCTGCTCGGGCGGCGTCTTTTTTACTTCTTCAGATTTAGGTCTGTAGGATTCAAAATCTTCACCCTGGCTGCCTATCACGGCAATATTTGTCAGTACGGGAACTATATCTCCCTCTGTAAAAAAGGTTCCCAGGAGAATACCGCTGTCAGGAGCATCCACTTCAAAAGTAGTTTTATCAGTCTCAATTTCAAGCAGTATATCACCCTTTTCTATCTTTTCACCCTCTTTCTTTTTCCAAGAGCTAATAATACAAGATTCAACTGTATTTCCCAACTTGGGGATTATAACCGGTGTAGCCACTTCATCCTCCTTGATTATATTTTTTCAGCATTTGCCAATAAATATTCCTCTGCTTCTAAAGACCAGAGTCCCCTATTATTTTTTGTGATATGGTAAAGCTCCTTAAACAGGGGATTTTTATCCTGCAAATTTTTAAAATCTTCTATTGCTGTCAGATCCAGCTTTATGTTGGTATAAATTAATTTTTTTCCACCCGGAATTTGAGGAAGGTTTATAATAGTATCTGCCACTGCGTCCATTCCCCCGATATGAGTTATCATCACAGCAGGTTTCACCAGCTTTTGCCCCATCAAATTTAAAGCTATCCTCATATCCTCTGTATTCCCGCCGCTGGTACCAGCAATATGCGTTGAGCTGTAATGGACATTATAAAAATTAATTCTTGCAGTAAACTGTGGGTTGTTGGGACCCGCAAAAAAATTGAGGCAGCCATGGGGTTTGAGAATAGCATCTCCCATTTCAACAAGAGATTCCACAGGAGCAAAAACAAACACATCATCAAAACCTTTACCCCCTGTGTATTCCAGAAGATGGGCTCTTATATCATTTATCTTTAAGGAATTTATATATACCAGTTTTACACCTTCCTCCTCTGCTTCCAGGGGTGGGAAAATGCTTTCTGCCCACTTAAGGCGTTTTTCATCAATATCTAGCACCACAAGGAGCAAGGGTTTATTTTCCGAATGAATGGCGCAGTCCAGGGCTCCCAGCCCCATAGGTCCTGCACTGGCAAGCAAAGCCATGTTACCCCCCCTTTTAATCCCCATATGATGAACATGGGAACCGGGTGTCGTATGATAGCTTGCGTTAAAGGCTCCGACAATACAGGACATAGGTTCAGACAAAGAAGCAGGAAAATAGCCCTCACCATCATATTTTAACAGGCACTGACATTCCATTACCTCATTGGGTATGATAATGTAGCTAGCATTACCCCCCATGTACCTGTAAGAATATCCCGGGGCAGCAAGGCTTCCTTTATAGTTTAAAGCCGGTTGTATGGAAAACTTATCACCGGGGAAAAACTGTCCCTGCCACTTTTTACCTACTTCAATAATGTTGCCGCTAAATTCATGGCCAATGATAATTGGATTTTCACTAATGTCTGCAGGCACCCGTTTATGATCAGCTCCCTGTTCTGCCGCTTTATGGCAAGACATACAGATACTATTAGAAACGATATGGGCCAAGATCTCATCTTCCTTTAAAGGTGGGAGTTCAAATTCTTCCATCCGTAAATCATATTTACCATATAACCGTACAGCTTTTGTTTTCATACTCTTTCCCTTACTCTATTTTTACCCGCTTTTTTAAATACCTGAATTCGTTCATTTAAATCCGGGTATTTTTTTATCATCTTTTTTGAGAAAAGACCTTCATTTAAATCTTCCTCTACCCTCTTTTCATGGCCAATTAATGCCCATGCTGCATCCACAAGATTATGCAGCTCCGGGTTTTTCAGGATTTCACAGATAAAGGACTGCCTGGGAGAATTAATATCCTCACCACTAATTTGAAAAAAGCCATATTTTTTACATAAGCCCTGGATACGTTTTATCTGGGCCATACTATTCCTCGTAGGCACATAAGTAACAGCCTTAAAACCCAGCTCTTTGATCACATCAAAGAGTAATTCCAGGTAATCATCTTCAAATTTCTGAGCCTTTTTATCACCAGTTACAGATTCAGTAATATCGCCTAAATAGGAATATGCAGATATAGACCCTGTTTCATCAGCCAGGGCCAGAACATCATTTACATCAGGGCACTCTGTAGTTGCATTAATATAAAAAAGTTCCACTAGACTGCTTTTTAAGACATGGAGAATATCATAGGCATAGAAATTATTTTTTTTATCTTCCAGGTAGGCAAGGTTTTTCTTTGAAATTTCTATTTTTAGCTTATGCTGTAAAAACTCAATCACTTCCCTTCCTTTTGAGAATTTTGCCATTATCTTCCGGGCAAGAGCAAAAAGGATATGCCTTTCTGTTATGGTACCTCCCTGCAGAGCATAGGAAAGAGGCAGGACATCCAGATCAAAATCCAAAGATAATGAAACAGGTTCTAATATCTCATTCAAACGCTGTACCATTAACAGGTTTCGTTTATTCCGCTCCTCTCTGTAAGGGGCAAAAAAGGAATTTATCCTGTCAATCTGGTTATCAGAAACTCCATAAATAATTATGTAAGCTACAGACCTCTGATCAGGATTATTTATACGTCTGCTCTTAAGGAGAGTTTTTGAAAAATCCGCCCTGCATTCCACCCCTTTAGTGGTAGGAATCCCTGCTATCTCACCTGCCTTAATAAATTCCCTGGCACCACTGATGGTATCATGATCCATGATGCCTGCGATTTGCAATCCAGAGCGAAAGGCCATCCATATGGACATAGCAGGTGTATAATATGAAAAGGAGAAGGTTGTATGGATATGGTTATTAATATAATAATCCATCTGCTTTCTTGGCAGCTGTTCAGCCTTTTCCTCTTCCAGAATCGACCTTAAATTATCCAGACGCTTTTCAGGCTCCCTGTCATTTAAAAGATCCCGGTATTTTATGATTTCCCTCTCCATTTCTACCACCATATTTAACTGTATTGAATAATTGTGATTTACCTTACCTTAACATGATCTGGCCACCGGTTACCGGAACAACCTGACCCGTTTCATATTTCTGGTTAATTATGTAAAAAATAGCTTTAGCTACATCATTTATCTGGCATCCCCGTTTCATAGGGACTTTGCTTTCATAGAATTTCCGGACATCCTTTATTGTCCTGGCGCCGGGGACTTTATTGGATTTTAGATACTGGATAAAGAGCCCATTTTGGGGATCAGACCAGAGAGGGCCTTCGAAAAAATTCCCAGGGCAGACCGCATTTACTTTAATATTATATTCTATAAGCTCCAGAGCAAAACTCTGGGTGAGGCCTATCCCGCCAAACTTGCTGCCGGCATAAGTAAAATTCTTCTTGCTTCCCTCAAGACCGGACTTGGAGTTTATCTGGATGATATCTGAAAAGTAATCATGATTAAAACGAAATTGAGTTTTCATAGGTTCAGAAGCATACTTAGTGCAGAGAAAGAATGCTGTATAGTTTACTTTAGTGGAAAGCTCAAAACTTTCCAGATCCATATTCTCCAGACCCCCTGCTTTAAGAACCCCTGCATTACTGATAAAAATATCGATACCCCCATATTCTGCTACAGTCTCCCAAATCATATTCTTCACATAATCCTCATTGGTCACATCCACTTCCACAGCTAAAGATTTACCCTGGCCATATTCTTCATTCAATTTTAAAGCATTTTTCCTTGCCATATCTGCATTTAAATCTGCCAGGATGACATTAGCTCCCTCTTCTGCCAGGGACTGCGCAATACCTTTACCAAATCCCTGAGCGGCACCGGTTACAATGGAAATTTTTTCCGATAAGCCCTTCCCCCCCGTTTGAAGCCCGGTAACCACTTTGCCATAGTTTTGAGAAAGACAGCTCTCAATTTCTGTAAAATTGATTTTATTATTAAGTGAACTATAATTCTTGACTTTCACCAGGTCCAGAAAAAGAGCCATCCGCCTGTCAGCTGCTGCTTTTGTTTCTCCCCAGGCAAAAACACCAGTCCCCTGGATAGCGATGATATTTACATCCGTCCGCCTTTTTAATTCTTCTTTAATTACCCTGTATTGTTCATCCATATCTTTACATTTAACTATGTAAGCAGGGATTAGTATTTTATTCAGTGTCTTACTATTTTTTACTGGTGAAAAGATAGAAAAGAATTCCTCCCCGTCCTCTATATACCGGGAAACCAGATCATTAGTTTTAAAGACTACAATCGAAGCCTCATTTTTTCTTAACAACATCCTTAAAGCCGGAGCTATCCTTATAACATCCTCCCGGCAGCAAAAAACCGGCCTAAAGGAAATTTTATCCTTAATCTCATCCATTACAGTACTCATAGTATTTTCCCTTCAAAAAGATTTAAAATATAGGGATTTTCAACATCATCAGTCACAATGGTGTCTATAGCATCCAGATTACAAACCTTAGCCCCTCCGTGTATATGAACCTTTGAAGAATCAAAAAGGAGGATTTTTTTATTACTATGTTCAATACCGGCACTGGCAACTGCTGCTGCCTCTTCATCCGAGCAGTAGATACCTTTATTCTCAATAATCGAGTCTGCGGAAAAAAAAGCAATATTAAAATGAAATTGGTTTATAACAGATATTGCTTCAGGGCCAACCAGTGTACGGTTCAGCGGGTTTATTCTTCCCCCTGTGAGAACCACCTGGATGTTTTTATTTTTCTGTAAATTGAGAAAGGTATCAATTCCTGAGGTTACAATCCGGACATTATCAGGAAAGATATGTTCAGATAAAAAATAGCTGGTTGAGGAAGCATCCAGAAAGATATACATATCCGATTTGATTAATGAAATAGCTTTTTTTGCAATTTTCTTTTTTCTATCAGATTGAATAAGCAGCCTTTTATCATGGCCATAATTTGCCAGATCAAAATTCTTAAGCGTAGCTCCTCCATGTACCCTGTTTAAAAGACCTTTATTTTCCAGTTCAACCAGGTCTCTTTGAATTGTAATCCTTGAGCAGTAAAGGTGATTTTCTAATTCCTTCAAGGTAATTGATGCTTTCTCTGGTAAAAGATTGAGTATAGTCCTATGCCTTTCAGTTTTTGATAGATTATTCTGACTATTATTTTCTTCCATTTGTTTATTAATATATCATATATATCATTATATTTCAAGATACTATTTCATTTTATATCATATTAATTATGGAAAATCCCTTCTTATGGATGAATAAGAGAAATTTATCTCACCCTGATATCTCATATAAAAATCTATATGAAATGCAGTATGGAGCTTCTGCAGGATTGCGCTTTATATGAAAATAATATCAGTGGAAGGGTTACTTGTGAAAAGTAATTCAATTATAAGTACCAGGATTTTAGATTATCAGTAAAACTATCATACATTTATTCTAAAAGGCAAATTAACTATAAAATTCTATAATTAAATTTTTATAATATTTTTAAATACCTGCTATATTCTTCACTCCATCTGTCTCTATCTTTGGGCTCATAGCTTATAACTTTAGATGAAGCCAATGATATCTTCCTTCCCTCATCCAAAGTCTTTATCTCGCCTGATGCTTTAAGCTGCATAAGTAAGTTTCCAACCGATGTGGTTTCAGTTGGGCCAGCTATAGCTTGAATTCCTGCAGCATCAGCAGTCCACTGACATAGGAGTTTATTTTGAGTTCCTCCACCCACAAGATGGAGAAGTTCTATTTTTTTGCCTGTTAGCTTTTCCAATTTATTAAGATCATATTTAAACTTCATTGCAAGACTCTCATAAATACACCTTGAAATCTCACCTATACTTTCTGGAACACTCTGACCTTTCTCTTTACAATATTTACTTATTGCTTCAGGCATATCTACTTGAGGTTGAGTAAAAATAGGGTCATCAACATTAATAAATGATTTAAAGGGTTCAGCAGTAGTAGACAATTTAACTATTTCATCCCAGGATATGGGCCTACTGCTATCTTTAATCCATTTTTCTCTACACTGTTGAATTATCCAGAGTCCAGTTATATTTTTAACAAATAAATTTAGTCCTTCCACTCCACCTTCATTTGAAAAACCAGCACTTAAAGCCTGGTCATTTATTATAGGACTTTCTGTCTCCTTGCCAATTATGCACCAGGTCCCCATACTTATAAATGCCCAATTCTTATTTTTGCCTACTACAGGTATACCGGCAACTGCTGAAGGTGTATCATGTGCCGCAGGGGCTATTACTGGTATAGTTTCTATTTCTAATTCACTGCATACCTTATTTGAAATATTATCAATTCCTTCCCCTGGTTTAATGATCTCAGGAAATATATCTCTAGGAAGATTCAACTTATCAAATATTCTATCTTCCCATCTACCTTCTTTTTGGTTATACATTATGCTGGTTGTAATTCTGGTATACTCATTATAGACTCTGCCAGTTAAAAAATAGTTAAATATATCAGGCATAGTTAGAAATCTATCCCCATTTACAAATTCTGGAGCATTCTGCAGTTTTAAAGAATATAAATGAAATAAGTCAAATATAGTTGTAATTGTAGCACCAGTAAGCTCAAATAATTCTCTTCTGGAAATAATTTTATATAGGCTACGAGCATCAACTTTTCTTTTTTCATCTCGGTAGTGAACAGGATTTGAAATAAGTTTTCCATTGCTGTCAATAAACCCAAAATCAGCTCCCCAGGTATCAAGTGCCATAGATGTTATATTCTTGTATTTTTTCACTGAAGATTGAATTCCAATCATTAATTCCGAGTAAAGCCTGAGTATGTCCCAGTAGAGAGTCCCTGCTGCATACACAGGTCTATTATCGAATCTGTGAGTTATTTCTATATCAAATTTGTTACCATCAAATCTTGCTATTGCGGAACGCCCATTACTTGCTCCAAAGTCAAAAATTAGGTAGTTTTTGGAAACCATAAATACTCCAGACTATTAATTCATCTGAATTGATTTATAAAAATTACTAATAATAATTATTATTATATATTATCTACATTTGAATAGATTATCTCTTTGATGTCACTTCTTTTTCATATTTTAAAACTTCATCAATCCATTCCATATCATTTGGAACTCCCATAGAATCGCAGTAGTAGTTCCAAATTGCACCAAATGGCATAGATTTTAAAGTCTCCAAAAACCCAAGCCTTGCAAATAAGTTGTCACTTTCTTCATAACTTTTAAGGATATGGGTTGGCTCAAGCAGTGCAATAAGCAGTGATTTTAGTACTGCTCTTGCACCAATAACCCAGGCACCTATTCTATTAATAGAACCATCAAAAAAATCTGTAGCTATATATACTTTAGAAAGTGCATCTGCTCTTATAATTTCAGCCATAATGGCTATAAGTTCTTCTGTTAATATTGGCACATGATCACTATCCCATCTAACACCTCTGCTTATATGAAGTAGAATCCCTCTTATAAAAGGAAAAAGTGCTGACAATTTATCTGAGACGATCTCTGTTGGATGGTAATGTCCTGTATCAAAAGTAATAAGCTTATCTTTTTTTACAGCATAGCTTAAATAAAATTCATGTGACCCTACAACATAGCTTTCTGATCCTATACCAAACAGCTTACATTCAAGTGCATCTAGCATATTATCTTCTGGATAATCTACTGTAAATATCTCATCTAGAGATTTTCTTAAAATCTCTCTATGCTCTAACCTACTTACCGTTAAGTCTTTAGACCCATCAGGAATCCATATATTCATAATACAGGGGATCTTTAGCTCTCTTCCAATATAATTAGAAATTTCTCTACATTTTTTAACATGCTCAATCCAGAATCTTCTTACTTTTTCATCCTTACTTGATAAAGTATATCCACTAATTGCCAAGGGATGAGAAAATAGTGTTGAGTTAAAATCTATACCAACATTAAGCTTTTTCGCCCAGTCTATCCAACTAGAAAAATGCTCTGGTAAAATTTCATTTCTATTAACTGCTTTCCCTTTAAAATCACCATATATTGCATGAAGATTTAATTTCTTTTTTCCGGGTATTAGAGAGAAGGCTTTTTTAATATCCAATCTAAGTTCATCTATATTTCTCGCTTTTCCAGGGTAGCTTCCAGTAGATAGTATGCCGCCTCCTGAAAGAATAGCACCATGGCTTTCAAATCCTCCTACATCATCACCTTGCCAGCAGTGAATAGAAATAGGAATATCTTTTAATTTACTTAGCACATAATCTGTATCTATTCCATATTTCGTATACTGCTTTCTTGCCAGTTCATATGCTTCTTTTATTTTTGTATTCATCTTTATCCTACTAATATTTCTCTTATTTATACTTACACCCAATCATTTCTTAAGATAAGCTTTATTAGAACTATCTTTTGAAAATATTTTTATAAATGTAAAAACTCACTTCCATATTATAAAAAACTTCAAACTTATTTTCCATCACAATACTCAATCACTGCTTCACCTAGATAAAAGCCCAGTATTTTTCTAGATACAAACTTCTTTAATATCTTTTAAAATAATTTTAACTTTGCCTATTACACCTGATTTTTCTTTTCTTTTTTCAATTATTTTCTTAGGTGCATTTCTAACACAAGCTGATATTGCGATAATATTTTGCATAAGCCAGTATAAAGTATCCTATCTTGTAAGACGTTATCAGGAAAGCATAGGCAAGATAATCCCGCTTCGCGGGTTTGTGCATGATATAGGAAGATCTATTACCCATAAGGTAAAAATTATAGATATGCATGCTAAAGGTTACAGCACAAAAGATATCGCAAGATCTATGTCCCGTGCTCCAACATCTGTTGATAGATATATCAGAGATTTTGAAAGGGTAAAAATGCTTAACTTAAAAGGAATGAGCCAAAGTGAGATTAGCTATATTACTTCACTGTCTGAGTCCCTTGTTATCGAATATATCAAAATTATCAAAGAACAAATGTTAAAAAATTAACAAATACGTTATATTTATTAATGACCTGGGGTCAATTGACCCTATTAGAATTTAAACAAAGATGAGAAATTAGTTAAAAATATATCAATTAGATATTTTTAATTCATTTTTATAAAATAATTGATTTCAATAGCCTTTATTTTATCAAAACTATTGCAAAAAAATACACTTTTTTATATTTTGTGAATCAGTGCTAAATTTTATTGTCCTTAGAAATAGGAGTAGTAAGGGTGCATATAAAGACTAAAAGACAAACTCTTATGACATTTTATTTTATTTTTATCCTTTTCGGATTATCAGTCATAACAGTTGATCCACTAATACCTGTTATCGCAGAGCAAATACAGGTAGGTTTTGATAAGATTGGTATTGCTTTATTTATAGGTTCCATTGCCACTTTAATATCAAATTTTATTGCTGGAAGGCTTTCTGACATAATGGACATAAAGAAATTGGTACTTTTTGGGTTAAGCCTTCTTTTACTAGGTTTTGCATTATTCGGTACTTACCTCAATTATATAATCTTTGTAATGATAATAATCTTACTCAGGATGGGTTTTGGTACTATAGATACCACATTACATTCCTTCTCTTCTAAACTTTTTAGAAAAGACACCAGCCGAATTTTTTTAAACATTGATATTAGCTGGTATGCCGGTGCATCTGTGGGACCATTGTTAATAAGTATAGTCCTTTATTTCAACATTGAGCCCAGATACCTGTTTTTCATTATAGCTTTTGTTTATGCAGTATCCGCCATTATTTTTTACCTTATCTGTCCCAAGAAAAAAATTCAAGACAATAAATCACCTTTGGGAGAAAATATAATTCCATCTGGAAAAAAGGGCTTAACCTCAATAAAAGATCCTACCATTATCATCGGAAGCTTGATCCTGTTTTTCTATATGGGTTCCATAATGGGCTTATCTTCCTGGCTTACTACATATTTTCTAGGCTTTGGTATAAGAGTAGCATACGGATCTGCTATTCTATCTCTGTACTGGTTTTTATCCATCCTGGGAATAGTCATTGCCGGTAGGCTTCTTACCAGAGTAAAGGAAATAACCATTCTCTTTTTTGGATGCCTGATAGGTACTCTCTGTCTTTGTATATTTAGTTTTATTCCGAATGTTTTTGCAAAAATCACAGTACTGACCATCCAATCTATATTCTTTGCTGGAATTTTTCCTTTGACTACTGCCATATCCGCCCAAAGAGATCCGGAGAATTCGGGAACTATACTTGGATTTATTATAGCATTAGCTTTTGCCGGATCCATAGTCTTTCAGCCAATTTATGGTTATGTAGCTGAATATTTCGGAAAAAACTATATAGCATATGTGGCTTTAGCCGGAGCTTTAATCGGGTTAGTATTTACCTTTATACTATTTAGAATTTTTCATCAAAATAACTCTGGTAACATTTAAAAATTAGATAAACTACAAAGTTAGAGTTCCTTATGAGCTGCTATGTAAACCATCACTAACATTGAACCATCAAGGCTTACATGACTCAAAGATACCATCCCCAGACTTTTAGCTATGGTAACGCTCTGGGCAAAGCAACTCTTGAAAAACTCATAATTTTCTTTTCTGAAATCAGACAGCACCCTGAAGTTAGGGCAGTTTGCATGAGATATATACATAAAGGACAGGTCCTTTTTGCATTTCTGTTCTATTTTTCTTGAACTGAATATACCCTGACTGTAGGCATAGATAAGTATTGCTGTTATAAGTCTTGGGTGGTATTCATGCTGACCAAGCATGCTGTATTTTTTTTCAACTTCTTTAGTATCAATCTGGCTGAATATATCTTCATATACAAAACAGTCGTCATCTTCGGCCAAAAGATAAAATACGTTTGTTGCAAGTAATGTTCTCTGATTGTACTGGGTGGGATCTTTTTTAAAAGGAACAGGCACTTTATGCTTCTCCTATAAATTATTATAAATGTTTTGCAATTATTATAGTATATTTGCTTAATTATTTCTATGTGTTTTTGAGTTTATATTCATATTACATGGCATTCTCGGACAAGCTCCTAG
>VGAU01000011.1 GCA_016870675.1 Actinomycetota bacterium
CCGGGATTAAATACAGCTCCCGCTTCGTAAGGCCAATCTTCTGGAGTTAAAATCGGATTTCCTTCATACCGCTTAAAAAGTTCCTTAAAACCTTCATTACTCATTTTTTTATCCTATCTTAATATAGTAAATACTACATATAAACTACATTATACATAGTATATAACAGGGTTTTCAAGGGTTACAAAGAAAAACACTTGCAGGGCCCTGTATTTATGTGTGGGGAGCTGTCAAACCACTTAAAACTTAGTAGTTTTAATTACAATTTCCATCGTGTGCTTTAAATTTATATATCCCAAGGTAATCCGTCAAGACTTCACTTATGTACTTAATTCCTTATCTATTCTTTCAGACAGAAAAATTTTCATCAATGATTGATAAGGAACATCCCGCTTGTTTGCCAGAAGTTTTATTTCTTCAAGCATGGATTCCGGAATTCTAAGAGATATAGTTTTAACAGAAGGTTTTAAATTAGGAAGAACAATTTTTTTTGCTTTTTTCCAATCAATATACTCTGAAGAATCAGCTTCTGCCCAAAACTCCCTCTCCTTATCTTCATTTTTAAAATTAAGAATCTTTTTCATAATTATTGTAAACCTGCCCTTCTTTTTTATTCCATTTTTATGCTCTTAACTTAATATCCCCCATAGACCATTTTTATATTCAGAATTTGCAGCAATCCTTAGTATCCTACCTTTTAGAGAAGGAAAATTTTCTTTATCCATTGAAAAATAAACTTTAATATAATTTTCAGAGGTCCCGCTTATTATATTATTTTCAACATTCATTTCCTCACAAACAACACTTAATAATTTTCCTATATGATTCTTGATATAACTGTTTCTTAGTCTGTCCCCCATATTCCTCAAAATCTTACTTCTTTCGGATTTAATTTCTTCACCGACCTGGTTACCCATCCCGTAAGCCGGCGTATGCATTCTTTTTGAAAACTTAAAAACATGAATTTTACTGAAAGCTATCCTTTCTATCATATTCACTGTCCTGTCGAAATCCTCTTCGTTTTCACCAGGAAAGCCTGCCATCACATCAGTGGTTAGCGCAATATCCGGGAAACTCCCGCTTATCATCCCTATCTTTCTAAAATAATACTGGGCAGTATATGGCCTTCCCATCAGTTTAAGAATTCTGTCACTTCCACTTTGAAGAGGAATATGCAAGTGACTTGCAAAACGTCTGTTATTTCTTTTTAAAATATCAAGCAGCCTGCTGTCAATTTCATTTACCTCAATAGAGCTAATCCTTATTCTTTTTATACTGGTCTCTCCTACAACTTCTTCCAGCAAATCTGCTAAACTGCTGATTTTACTTCCTTTGCCCATGCCGCTGGTACTGAAATCTACCCCATATTTTCCAATATGGATACCGGTAAGGACAACTTCTTCAAAACCATCTTTCTGCAAATCTATTATTTTATTTAAAATTTCTCTATACGGTACGCTTTTATATTTTCCCCTGACTTTTGGAACTATGCAGTAGGTGCAGTTTTGTTCACATCCATCCTGGATTTTTACCAGCGGCCTTGAATGCATCTGGCTGAATTGGGGGAAACTTTTAAAATCAAAACTTTCAATTTCCCTTTCCTTTTCCAACTCTTTCCTTCCTGCCGCTGCAGTCATCCTTCCAATCAAATCCGGTATTTTATTTTTATCTTTATTCTCTACTATAAGATCAATGTCGCAGTCTTGCAGGAATTTCTTATTAAAAACAACAAAACAGCCGGTAACAATTATTTTACTGTTTTTGTTTTGTGATTTTATCTTTCTGATTATCTGTCTTGCTTTCCTGTCACTCCGGGAAGTCACCGTACAGGTATTAATAATACAGAAATCAGGGTGCTTGCTCCAGGAAACTGGCTCCAGCCCTTTTTCCAACAATTCTTCTATAATAAAATCTGATTCACTTTGATTGATCTTGCACCCAAGTGTATCTACAGAAAACTTCATTTTCATACGTTTTGATTTCCAGTTAAATAATCCAGTACAGATAAAAAATAAATTGCCGCAGTTTCAGAACGGTAAATATTTTTTCCAAATCTTATTTCCCTGGCTCCTTTATCCTTTAAAAAATTTAATTCACCGGTTTCAAAACCACCTTCAGGTCCTATTATATATCCAATTCTTGAAACATTTCTACCTTCTGCCAGGCCTCCACTATTACCGGAACCTTCTTCGTAAGGAACATAAAACAAATCGTAATCTGAAACTTTAATACTATTAATATTTTCCGGGGAAAGTATTTCGCACTTAAAATCCCTCCTGCTCTGCTCTGAAGCACTGTTTGAAATTTTCTGCCATCTGTCAACTTTGCCGGCAATTCTTCTCTTATCTATAATTACTCTTCCACTTATAACCGGTATTATTCTATCTACCCCTATTTCAGTTGACTTCTGGATAACAAATTCCATAGAATTTTTTCTAAGTATACACTGGTAAAGAGTAATCTGAGGGATTTTTTTTGCAATTTTCCTCTTATCTTTTATAAGTAATATGGTTGTAGATTTTTTAATATCTATAATTTCGGTTTTATATTTATAGCTAACATTATCTGATATATAAACTGTGTCCCCTACTTTGCTTCTCAGCACATTTATAAGATGGTTTAAGTCTTCTCCTTCAATTTTTATTCTATTTCCTTCAATACTGCTGGAATTTACAAAAAAATATGGATAACTCATTTTTTAAACTGCATGAATGATAATTATAACTAGACTAATATCATATAAAAAAGGAATTTTTTATGATTTTTTAGAAATTGTTTTACTTTTTAAATACATTTTTAATATTTGAGAAGACACCATGGCTTCCATTACCAGCTGCCTCTTCTCTTCCATCAGCATATTTTTTTAGTAGCATTATTTCTTCTTTAGTAAGTTTAGTAGGAATCTTAACATCTATATTAATTATGTGGTCACCCCTCCTGTATCCATTAAGCTCTACAATTCCTCTGGACTTAAGGATAATCTTTTCTTTAGGCTGGGTTCCAGGCTTGATATTTATTTCTTCTTTACCATCAAGGGTTTCAACCTCTAACCTGCAGCCAAGGGCAGCCTGAGCAAACGATATCTCAATATTGGACAGCACATCATTTCCGTCTCTTTTAAATCCAGGATAGGACATTACCCTTATAGTTACAAACAGATCACCATTTATAGAGTCTTTGCCCAGTGAGTTTCCCTTACCGGAGACTCTAAGACTGTCCCCATCATGTACTCCGGCAGGAATATCTAATTTAACTTTTTTCTTCCTTCTGTGATAACCTTTCCCCCTGCATTTTTCACAGGGATCTTTTATTATTTTCCCGGTACCCCCACAATCCCTGCAAGTCGATGTAGTTATTATATTTCCGATAAGAGTTTGCCTGACAGTCCTTACCTTTCCTGTACCGCTGCATTCGCTACAGGTAATAATTCCACCATCAGCAGTGCTGCCTTTTCCCTTGCAGACCTCACAAACATCATCTGCATTATATTCAATCTCTTTCTTTACTCCATATGCAGACTCTTTAAAACTAATTTTCGTCTCAACACCTATATCAGAGCCTCTTTCTCTACGACCGCTTCTCTGTCTGGTGGAAAAAGTGCTGCCGAAACCAGCGCCAAAGAATCTATCAAATATATCCCCGAAGCCGAATTCTGAAAATACACTCCCGAAATCAAAATCTTCAAATAAACTTCTGCTGAATCCATACTGATCATACTGTCTTCTTTTCTCTTCATTGCTGAGTACAGCATAAGCTTCAGAAATTTCCTTAAACTTTTCCTCTGCTTTTGGATCACCGTTATTTACATCAGGGTGATACTTGCGAGCAAGATTTCTATATTCTCTCTTTATGTCAGTTAAATTACAGTCCCGGGATAGCCCCAGAACCTCATAATAATCCTTTTTATTTCTCACTGGTTAAAATCACCTCAAAATGAAAACTAAGTTTATAAGATCTTTGAAATAATAGCGCAGAAATATTAACCCATTTTGATTTTTTTTTCCAGTTTCTATTTTATTTCAACACTTATGCCCTGGAGTTAAAAATCTCTGTAAGATTCTTTCTAAAAAGATTAAGATTTCTTATAACTCTGCTATAATCCATTCTTTTTGGCCCTAAAACACCTATTGCTCCGGTAGAGCTGCCATAAATTTTATACTTCGATGCCACCAGGCTCAGGTCTTCAGTACCTTCCTCAAATAATTCTGAACCAATCTTTACTATAAAATCTTTATCCCTTGAAAAATCCATAAGCAGTTTCATAAGCAAATATTCATTTTCTATAACCCGCAGAATATTCTGAATCTTTTTCAAGTCTATAAATTCCGGCTGCTGTAATATCACTGATGTACCATGGATAAAAATTCTATTATAATGAAAATCTTCTTTAATACACTCTTTTATCAGTTCAATAATTTTATTTACCAGCAGTATCAGATATGAATCACCTTTCTGTATTTTTATATCTTCTATACCAATATCAATAATTTTTTTATCCCTGAGCTGCGAGTTTAAAATATTTGTTACTCCCTGTAAATCCAGAGCCGTATATTTACCTCCAAGGACGAAGCTTCTTTTATAAACTCTTCCTGTATCTGTAATCAAAACCATAAGTAAATTTCCACCATCAAATTTCAGAAGCTCGATATGTTTAAACTTACTTTGCTGAATTGTTGGAGCTACAATCATTGACAGATAATTTGTAAATTTAGCAAGCATCTCTGCAGACTTCTGCAGGATTGTCTCTATTTCCATATCCTTGCCAATTGTTATATCAAGGCCAGGACTGCTTTCGCCATCATCAGCGCTTAAATCTAATTCTTCTTTTATGACATTATCTACATAGAATCTATAGCCTTTATCCGTAGGTGTTCTCCCCGCTGATGTGTGGGGGTGAGTCAGGTAACCCATCACTTCAAGTTCTGCCATTTCTTTTCTTATGGTTGCCGAACTCAGGTCAAATTCTGACCCCTGGGCTATTTTCCTTGAAGATACAGGATAAGCCTTTGCAATAAATCTATCAACAACCTCTTTTAAAATTTCCATTTTTCTTTCAGTAAATTTCACTTAAATCACTATCCTGATACTTAAATTCCTGCCGGAGTATTATCCTTTTACAGTTGTTAATATAAACTTTCTATGATAATATCTAATTTGTTAACTAATTTAGGTATCTTTAAGTTCGGTACTTTAGTTATTTTTAGTTATTTTTTTTCTTTTATATTATAAAGAAATTTCTTTGAAAATTAAATATTTATAATACTTAGGGGAGCTTATCAGGCTGAGAGGACGGCTTATTTAATAAACCGTCGACCCTTTAAACCTGACCTAGATAATACTAGCGTAGGAAAAGTAGAAACAAGTAAACTACTAATCAACGGTCAGGTTAGTAGTTTTTTTATTTTTATGTGGCAGCTTTTAATACTCCCCTGAAATCAGGAATTAACAGGGAAGGTATATAAAGAAAAGAAGAAAAAAGGAAGGGGAAAAAGAAATTCAAGTTTTATAAGACACATCAGTTTTCAGTTTGAACGAATAACAAGACAAATAAATCTGAGCAAGAAAGGAAAACTTATGAGTATATCGGAGACTTTAAGGAAAATAAAAGAACAAAGACCGCTAGTACACCATATAACAAACTGGGTAACGATTTATGATTGTGCGAACATAGTAAGAGCTATAGGTGCCTTACCTGTTATGGCGCACGCGATAGAAGAAGTTGAACAAATGACCTCCATATCCAGCGCTCTTGTTTTAAATATTGGAACACTGACAGTAGATTTAGTAGAATCAATGATTTTAGCAGGTAGAAAAGCAAATGAAAAAAACATTCCTGTAATCCTGGATGCAGTTGGAGCTGGCGCAACAGACCTAAGAACAAATAAAGCAATAGAAATTTTAGAAAAAGTAAAAATTTCAATTCTAAAGGGAAATTCTTCAGAGATTGGAATAATAGCCGGAGCAGAGGCAGAAACAAAAGGAGTGGAAGCAATATCAGTAAAAGGAAATCTGGTAGAAATATCAAAAAAATTAGCAAGTGAAAGAAATTTAACCGTGGTGATAACTGGAAAGGAAGACATTATATCAAACGGAAAAGATACCTATATTTGTAAAAATGGTCACGATATGATGGGCAGTTTTGTTGGTTCAGGCTGTATGGCTGCCTCGGTAATAGGAACATTTGCCGCTGTTGAAAAAGACTATGCACTAGCTTCTACAAATGCTCTTTCTTTTATTGGTATAGCTGGTGAACTGGCAGCAAAAACAGCTAAAGGTCCGGCTTCCTATAAAACTACTTTCTTTGATGAAATTTTTAACCTTGATAAAAACAAAATAGAAGAAATGATAAAAATAGAGAAAAGGGAATAAATGAAAGAAAAACTAGAAGATATGGATTTATACTTTATAACTGACTCCAGGCTAACTAGAAAAACTGTCCTGGAAGATGTTAAGTCCGCTATACGAGCGGGCGTTAAAATAATTCAATATAGAGAAAAAGAGAAAAGTACAGGAGATATGATAAAAGAGGCAAAAGAAATAAGTGAACTTTGTAAAAAAAATAACGTTCTATTTATAATAAACGATAGAGTTGACATCGCCCTGGCAGTGGATGCTAATGGAGTCCACCTGGGTAATAAAGATATGACCTATAGCATTGCCAGAAAAATACTTGGAAGTAAAAAAATTATTGGATTAACTGTGCATAATATTAGAGAAGCAGTGGATGCCGAAAGGATTGGCGCAGATTACATAGGAGTAAGCCCAATTTTTGAGACAAAAACTAAATTAGACGCTGGAAGACCAGCAGGACTTAAATTAATAAAAGATATAAAGAAAGCAATAAAGATTCCTTTTGTAACTATTGGCGGAATAAATGAAAATAATCTTGGAAGCATAATAGAAGCAGGCGCAAGATCCGTTGCAGCAATTTCAGCCATAGTTACTAAAGACAATGTAGAAAAAGAATGTAAAAAATTCAGGGAGGTTATTACAAGTGACTCTATTAAGTAAAGCCGGGTTCGGCAAAATAACAAAAGAAATGAAAACTATAGCGAAAAAAGAAGGGGTTGATTCTGAATATATAAGAGAGAGCATAGCAGAGGGTGTTATTGTTATTCCTTATAATAAAAAACACAAATCTCTTGAAGTATTATCAGGAATTGGAAGAGGTTTAAGAACAAAAGTTAATGCAAACATAGGAACATCTTCAGAGCATACCAGTCTGGAAGAGGAAATAGAAAAATTAGACGCAGCAATTAAAGCCGGGGCTGATACTGTTATGGATCTAAGCACCGGTGGAGATATTGATAAAATAAGAAGAACTATCATAGACAGATCCGCAGTACCCGTAGGAACAGTTCCTATTTACCAGGCCGCTATTGAATTTGCAAAAAGGAAAGGTATTGTAAACATGACTGAAGATTATATTTTTGATGTAATCGAAAAACAAGCAGAAGATGGCGTTGATTTTATGACGGTACACTGCGGTGTAACAAGAGAATCTATAAAAAGACTAAGAAACCAGGGCAGAGTTTTAGATATTGTAAGTAGAGGCGGTGCTTTTCTAGTTGAATGGATGATATATAATAAAAAAGAAAACCCACTTTTTGAAAATTATGATAGACTGCTGGAAATAGCTAAAAAATACGATGTAACTTTAAGCCTTGGAGATGGGCTAAGACCCGGATGCCTGGCTGATGCCACAGATAGAGGACAAATACAGGAAACAGTAATTTTAGGAGAACTGGCAAAAAGAGCCCTAAAAGAAGGCGTACAGGTAATAATAGAGGGTCCCGGTCATATGCCCATTGACCAAATAGAGGCAAATGTCTTACTTGTAAAAAAGATTTGCGGAGGTGCACCTTTTTACGTTTTAGGTCCGCTAGTTACTGATATATCACCTGGTTATGATCACATTACAGGCGCTATCGGCGGGGCTTTAGCCGGTTACTGGGGCGCTGACTATCTATGCTATCTTACACCTTCCGAACATTTAAGACTACCCACAGTAGATGATGTTAGAGAGGGAGTTATAATTACCAGAATTGCAGCGCATGCAGCCGATATCGCAAAAGGGATTAAATGTGCCATGGATAAGGATATAGAAATGGCAAGAGCAAGAAAAAAATTAAACTGGGAAAAACAGATAAGTCTATCTATAGACCCGGAAAAAGCAAGGCGGTACAGAAAAGAAAGTAAAATTACCGGTGACAAGTGTACGATGTGCGGAAAATACTGCGCAATTGATATAGTAAATAAATATTTTCGCCAGGATAAAGCAAGACATAAAGTAAAATGATATATCAAAATTAAAGAAGGAAAATAAGTCTGAAAGAAAATCAAATTGGCAATACATTTATAAAAGAAAAAAGGATTAAGGACAACGGTTTTTCATCCCGTTTTGTGCCTTAAGCGAAGCGAAAGGAATGGATATAAAAATGGATATCTCTCAAATAGGCGGGGAATTTGCCTTGATAAAAAGGCTTACAAAAAAACCGTTTAGCAGGTATATAATTAAAGGTATAGGCGATGATGCGGCTCTTATAAAAGTGGGTAACAGGTACCTTGCCATTACCGCAGATACATTGGTAGATGGCGATCATTTTTCACTAAGATATTTTTCTCCTGAACAGGTTGGTAAAAAAGCAGTAGAAATCAATGTATCCGATATAGGAGCTATGGGCGCAAAACCCAAATATTTTTTAGTTTCTTTAGTCTTACCGAAAGACATTGATGTTGAAATTATTGAAAATATATATAAAGGAATGCGGCAAGTCAGCAGTAAATACCAAATTGAAATTATAGGCGGCAATATAACTCATGGCAAACAACTTATTATAGATATATGTATGATTGGAGAAGCAAAAAAAGAAAATCTCAAATTTCGTTCAGCCGCTAAACCAGATGATTGTATTTTAGTAAGTGGAGATTTAGGATCAAGTACAGCTGGCCTGCACCTATTTTTAAAAAATAAAAAAGGTTTTGCAGAAGTAAAAAATAGACACCTCCAGCCAGAGGCAAAATTTCATAAAGTAGAGCCTTTCTTAAAATATATTAACGCAATGATTGATGTTTCTGATGGTCTTGCTTCAGATGTTTTAAGAATATGCGAGCAAAGCGATACCGGAGCTATTATTTATGCAGATTCAGTCCCTGTAAAATCAACAACAAAAAAAGCAGCAAAAATCTGCGAAAAAGATGCTTTAGATTTTGCTTTATATGGTGGAGAAGATTTTGAATTAGTCTACACAGTTTCAAAGAAAAATCTAAATAAAGTTAAAGGAACTCTAGTAGGAAAAATAACTAAAGAAAAGGGTGTTAGAATCTATAAAGAAGGCAAAGAGGAGCTCCTTACAAAGCATGGATATGATCATTTTTTAACAGTACATGACTAATTATATTACCAGGATTATAGTATAGATCAGTAGTTGAGGAATCCACTCCGCCTTAATAAAAGCCCTAAAGCTAAGCTTGGAGCAACCTCTATCACGTAATGTTGTAGTGTATATAAAAATTGAATAATCATCTATTTTTACCTTGTTTTTTAAGATAATCATCAATAGCTGATTTCAACGCGTCTTCAGCCAATACAGAACAATGCATTTTTATTGGCGGTAATCCACCTAGTGCTTCAGCAACCGCTTTATTAGATATTTTCAAAGCCTCTTCTATACCTTTACCTTTTACTAATTCGGTAACCATTGAACTGGTAGCAATAGCTGCCCCACACCCAAAGGTTTTAAATTTTGCATCAATGATTATATTATCCTTCACTTTGATATAGAGTTCGAGTATATCGCCACAAACAGGATTACCTACATGGCCTATACCATCAGGATTTTCTATTTCTCCAACATTCCTTGGATTGAGGAAATGTTCCATTACTTTTTCACTATATTGCATAACTATCCTCTTAATTTCTTAAGTTTTATTATTTTTTCAGCTAACGGTAAATTATGCATATAAAATTATCCTTTCTATTTTCTATACAAAGGAGACATTGCTCGTAAGCGAGCTATAATTTCTGGCAAAACCTCCAACACATAATTAATATCTTCTTCTGTATTATCTTTACCTAAACTAAATCTTATTGACCCTTGAGCAATTGCTGGGTCTACTCCCATTGCTTTCAAAACATGAGAAGGTTCTAAAGAGCCAGAAGTACAGGCTGAACCACTGGAAACAGCAATACCTTTCATATCCAGGCTAAGAATTATTGATTCCCCTTCAATAAATTCAAAACTCATATTTAAAGTATTAGGAAGCCTTTTCCCAGGATGTCCATTTAAATGCACATGATCTATTTTCTCGCCAATACCACTGCATAATTTGTTTCTTAAATTGGTTAAACGTATTGACTCACCTTCCATGGTTTCTTTAGCAATTTCTATTGCTTTACCTAATCCAACTATTGCTGGAACATTTTCTGTCCCTGCTCTTCGATTCTTCTCGTGATGTCCACCTTGAATTAAAGGCTGTATCCTTGTCCCTTTGCGTATATAAAGTGCACCTATACCTTTAGGGCCATAGATTTTATGTCCAGATAAAGAAAGTAAATCAACATTCAATTTGTCTACATTAACTGGAATTTTTTCTACAGTTTGCACAGCATCTGTATGAAGACAAATTCCTTTTTCTTTTACTATCTTCCCAATTTCAGCAATTGGTTCTATAGTTCCTACTTCATTATTGGCATGCATAATTGTAATAAGAATTGTCTCTTTAGTAACTGCTTTCTTCACTTCATCCGGGTTAAAAAGACCATATCTATCAACTGGTATATAGGTAACTTGAAAACCTTGTTTCTCCAAATATTTGCATGGATTTAAAACCGCATGATGCTCAATAGAAGAAGTAATAATGTGATTACCTTTCTTTTCATTAGCATACGCAACACCTTTTATGGCAAAATTATCTGCCTCAGTTCCACCACTGGTAAACACTATTTCTTCTGGCTTAGCACCAATAAAATCAGCAACTTTTTCTCTGGCCTTATCTATCGCTTTTCGTGCCTGCTGGCCAAACTGATGGATACTGGAAGCATTACCAAAAACCTCCTCATAATAAGGTAACATTGCTTTAACCACTTCTGGATGAGTTGGCGTAGTTGCATTATGGTCTAAATATACTTTTCTCATCAGATTCCTCCACCTTCATTAAATTTTTCTTCACTTTTACTTGCAAAGGCTTTTTCTATTTCCCCCTTCTTCTTTTCTATCCGCTTATCTATATACTTTGTAATTCCTTCTAATATTTCCAATTTTTTAATTCTTTCTTCCAATTTCTCTTGCTCCTGGGTGTATTTCAATATCAGTAATATGGCGATTGGTATGAGAAAGTATTCTAGCTATCGTATAAAACTTCTTTTTGTAAAACCAATGTGCAATCCTGTGAAGCCATATTGCGTGAAGCCCAGGATAACAAAGAATTACTTCTAAAGCGTTCTTTGCTGCTGGATCTTTTATAAATACAGTTTGAATATCTTCCTTTAAGGTTTTAAACATCTCTTTAAATCCTAAGAAATTTTTACATCTCCCCAAATACCCATTTTGTTGTCTTTGATTATGAGTATACCTTTTATCCCTTTTACCTTTTGAGCAAATTCTATCCCTTGGGAAATGTCTGATTCATTCTTTATAAGATTGCCAATTGCAGTAGCCGAGGCATCTGCAAGAGATGTGGAAGGAGATATTACTATAACCGCGTCAGATTTTCCAAAACTTAAGGAATGCCCTACTGTACCTGAAGAAGCGCAAATCCCAAGGGGAGTTCCCTCAGGGAGAATCTTTATGGTTATCTTTTTTGTAAAAGCCGAATTTCCAGCATAAATGCCAATATTTCTAACTTTCAAACTTTTCATAAATATATCGCCGCCATTCTCTATGATTAGTTCTGGAGAATAATCTAATAAATCTCTACCGACAAATTCAGCAATTGCCCCTGCTACTGCTGCCATTGGACCGACCCCCGCTTTTTTTGCTGCTTTAGCCATTTCTTTAACAATAAGAGGGGCATTTCCCCCTACAGTAATGGGTTCAAGGCTGCTCACAAAAGATGGATTTCTTTCAATGTATTTTTCTAATATTAAACGATATCTAGAAACCAGCTTAATAGCTTTCCTTGTTAAATCCTTTTGTGCCAGAATATATAAATCGCTTTCTTTAACTACTACATTAAAACAAACTAAATCCCTCTGCTCACACCAATCACGGTAAAATCTTACTTCTTGCATTAAAAATGCACCTCCATTGCTCTTGGTGGACAAGCAGGGATACATAGTTCACAGGCAATGCATTTATTGTCATAAAAATGAACTTTTCGAGTAATGGAATCTATAACTAATGCACCAGTGGGGCATACTGAAATACAAATACCACAATGAGTACACTTGGCATTATTGCGAATTATATCCTGACTAAGTGGTTGAATTCTTACTCCTATTCGGGTTAAATACTCTATTCCTTTATTGTACTCGTCATCCTGCCCTTTAAGTTCTAACACCAAAAGTCCTTCTTCTCGTGGAGTTACATAGGCCTTAAGGATATTAAATTCCAAATTATAGTCTTTGACCAGTTTACAAATAATTGGTTGATCAATCAGACGATTAGGAAATCTTAAGACAATTCGTTTGGAAATCATAGACTTCTCCTTTAAGGAATGTAAGGCTGGAGAAAGAGAAATCCTTAGCTCTCAACCCTACATTCTCTTCACTTCTCATTCTATTGGTCTTTCCTTTAAGAATTTAAAGGTTAAACCTGACTCTGGTCCCGGGAGCGAAGCTACCGCCTCGGTCAAAAGAAACCTGCCGCTTTTAATCCAATCTTTCAGCGTCTCAGCGATTTCTATCGCCTTTGGATAACTTGAAAGTGGAGCAGTGGGAATCTCTCTACCGTGTAGTTTGATCTTGCCAGCCTTAAGTTGAGTATAGGATACTTCACCTAATTCAACCAGTGGTTTTTCACTATAAGGATATTGTTTGCCGTAATCGACGATAGGTGCAAATATTTCCTCATCCTTCACCGCAGTGTACTGAACAATCTCTTCATTTAAAACAGGGATAGGAATTCCTACGCCTACAGTGAGTGTCGCTCCATAACCCTGGAAACTCGTTCCCACTAACCACTCAGGTCTCATCTGCTTTAGATCCCCGATTACTGCCAGGGTACCTGCTGGAACGCAAGGAACACCATTATCCTTTCTCTTAGCTGTTGGATTATGCTGTGTTCCTTGCCAGGCTACATAGCCGACTCCACCACCAAGAAATATTTTTGTACCAATACCAATAGTTTTGTACAATGGGTCATTTAAAAGAGGAGAGAGTTGACCAGCACTACAGTAATTAGCATTGCCTAAGTTGGGCTTTAGAACTCCCATATAAGTATAAATAAGTTTATTAGAGAGATTAACTGCCACATTGTAGTTCTGATAAACATTTCTTGGATTAAAGAGTACTGCCTCATTCACATCTTTAATATTTATCCAGGTTTCCAACTTTCTTCTTGGATAACAGTCTGTACCATAAGCAGTGGCAGTAAGTCTAACGTCTTTACCGGCAACAAACTCTTCAATTACATGACCACCTCCATATTTGAACTCACCAGGATAAACTTTGTTTCTGGGGTCATCATCAGACAAGTGAGTACATCCAAGGTAGATGTCTACAGCAGCAAAACCACAATAGGCTGGTACCTCATTCAAATAACATTTACCGCCACCTAATTTTATCCTTGGTTTCGTATGACCAAGATTTATATATATCCCACTTGAGCACATTGGGCCGAATGTGCCGGTAGTTACTACATCCACCTCTTGAGCAGCCCTTTTTACTCCTTTCTCCTCTACAATATCGACTATCTCTTCAGCAGTTACTACAACTGCTTTACCTTTTTTAATATTTTCGTTAATTTCAGTAATAGTTTTAGCCAATGGATAACCTCCTTTCAGTCTCCTCCGTCAAAGTAGAGAACAACATCTCTACACTTTGGACATATTTTAATATCATCCTTGAATACATATACAGCTTCTCCACAATTTAAACATATTTTGATATCACCATTCCCATGATTCATCACCCCCTAATAATAGATTTTTCATTTTATTTTTTCTGCCCCGCATGGGGCTACCCATGATCCATAACATATTCACCACCTACTCTTTCAATTTCCCATCCTAAAATCTTTCATATCTTGCGTTGAAAAAGTTCGGTTGAAAGATAACGATCCCCCAAATCAGGAAAGATAACTACAATAAGTTTTCCTTTATTTTCCTTCCGCTTGGCTACCTCTATCGCTGCATGCACAGCTGCACCTGAAGAAATACCAGCAAATATCCCTTCTTCTTTGGCTAGTCGTCTGGCACAAGTCATAGCATCTTCATTAGTCACTTTAATTACTTCATCAATAATATTTCTATTTAAAACTTCTGGTACAAAACCAGCGCCAATTCCTTGAATCTTGTGCGCCCCTGGCTTGCCACCAGAAAGAACTGGTGAATCCTCAGGTTCAACTGCAACTGCTTTGAATTGCGACTTTTTCCTTTTAATAACTTCTGCAACACCTGTGATTGTTCCCCCCGTTCCAACACCAGAAACAACAATATCAACCTTACCATCAGTATCTCTCCAAATCTCTTCTGCAGTAGTTTTCCGATGAATCTCAGGATTACCAGGATTTTTGAATTGCTGGGGCATAAATGCATTGCGATTTTTCTTTACAATTTCCTCAGCCTTCTTAACAGCCCCGCTCATCCCCTCGCTGCCAGGGGTTAAAACTATTTCAGCACCAAACGCCTCAAGCATCTTCCTCCGTTCAATACTCATTGTATCTGGCATTGTAAGAATTAACTTATATTCTTTAACTGCACATACAAATGCCAGAGCAATACCAGTATTTCCACTTGTGGGTTCAACAACTATAGAATCTTTTTTTAGAAAACCTTTTTTCTCTGCTTCTGTAATCATACTCGCTCCTATGCGATCTTTCACACTTCCACAAGGATTAAAGAACTCGAGTTTTCCGACAATCTTTGCTTCCACCTCTTTGGCTATTTTGTTTAATCTTACTAACGGGGTGTTTCCAATTAGATCAGTTATATCATTAGCAATTTTAGCCATTTTGTTTCCTACTTTCACTTTAATCAAATGTAATACATTTGAGTTTTTAGTTTAGATAACTTTCTCTTTTGCATTTCGACCATATCCTGCAAAGTTATTGAATCAAGGATTTCTAACATTGCCTTTTTCAGTCTCTCCCAGATATCACGGGTAATACAGATATCAACTCGATCACATAGTTCTGGATCATCCACACATGGCACAGGGGTGACTCCTCCCTCCACAATTTGAATCACTTGACTTAATCGAATTTCTCCTGGCGGTTTTGTTAAACGAAATCCCCCGTGTTTACCTCGGGAACTCGTTACCAAACCCGCAGCGACCAAAGCAGTCATCATACGTTCAAGATAGCTCTCTGAGATCCCCTGTTTTTGGGCAATGTCATGGAGTGATATTATACCTCTCTCATAATTGAGTGCTAATTCCAAAATCGCTCTTGCACCATAACGTCCTTTCGTTGACAATCTCATCATTCACCTCAATATATTACAATTTTTACCGTTTTAGTCATTTTATAAATGAAAAAATTAAATTTGTCAAGAAGTTTTTATTAGCGATCATTTTTCACTAAGATACTTTTCTCCTGAACAGGTTGGTAAAAAAGCAGTAGAAATCAATGTGTCCGATATAGGAGCTATGAGTGCAAAGCCCAAATATTTTTTAGTTTCTTTAGTTTCACCAGGAGATAACCAAAGAAAAGGGTGTTAGAATCTATAAAGAAGGCAAAGAGGAGCTCCTTACAAAGCATGGATATGATCATTTTTTAACAGAATTGACTTAATAAAAACCACTAGCCGTTTTCTCGCCCTCTATTTACTTTTTCGCAAAGGGCACTAAATCAAAATAAAATAAACCAGAAAAAGAAGCTGAAAAAAGCAAATTCTTACGAATAAGCTAAAGGAGTCTTAAATCCTGTCTGTATTAAAGTTGGAAAAA
>VGAU01000012.1 GCA_016870675.1 Actinomycetota bacterium
AAAAAGTTGTAATTACAGCCGGCGGCACCAGGGAGTTTATTGATACTGTAAGATATATATCCAACAGGTCCAGTGGGAAAATGGGTTACGCTCTGGCTGAAGAAGCTTATTTCAGAGGTGCTGAAAAGGTAATCCTTATAAGCACCGCGAGGAGCCTGCCGCGGCCATATGGCGTAGATGTCAAATATGTTGAAGATACAAGCGGGATGAAGAAAGTGCTGGATAAATTTTTTAGCAGCAGTGATATTGCTATAATGTCAGCTGCTGTAAGCGATATAATCCCGCTTAAAAAATATGATTTTAAGTTAAAGAAAAAAAATGATATATTATCCAGCATAAGTTTTAAAGAAAATGAAAATATCCTTAAGTATTTAGCTAAAGAAAAGAAAAAGAATCAGTATCTGGTTGGTTTTGCTGCTGAAAGTGGTCATAACTTGAGAGATGTTTTAGAAAAGATTAAGGATAAAAATATTGATATGATTGTTGCCAATGATATCTCCAGAGAGGATATAGGAATAGAAAGCGATTATAATGAAGTTGATATAGTAAGACAGGATGGGACTGTAAAGAAATTAGCCAGGGATAAAAAAAGAATTATTGCCAGAGGAATCTGGGATGAAATTGTAAAAAGTTCAATGGAGCTGTAAAAGTTTTGATAGGAGGAATAATGTCAAAGAAAAGGGATTTCTTATTTACTTCGGAATCAGTTACCGAAGGTCACCCGGACAAGATGGCTGATCAAATTTCAGATGCAATTCTTGATGCTATGATAGCTGATGATCCCAAATGCAGGACCGCCATCGAGACATTGCTTAAAACAGGAATTGTAGTAGTAGCAGGTGAAGTTACTACCTCTACTTATGTAGAAATTCCTGATATTGTTAGAGAAGTTATTAAAAATATTGGCTATACCAGGGCAAAATATGGTTTTGATTATGAAACCTGCGGCGTTATTTCTTCTATTGGGAAACAGTCTAATAATATCGCCCAGGGTGTGAATAAAGCTTATGAGGCCAGAATAGGGAATGGATATGAAAATGAATTTGATACCCAGGGTGCTGGAGACCAGGGAATGATGTTCGGTTATGCATGTAATGAAACAGAGGAGCTTATGCCCCTTCCCATTCAGTTGGCTCACAGGCTGGCTCACAGGTTATCTGAGGTTAGAAAGGCAGGGATACTGCCATACCTGAGGCCTGACGGTAAAACGCAGGTAACGGTAAGATATGAAAATGACAGGCCGGTTTTAGTTGAAACAATTGTAATAGCTACTCAACATGCTCCAAATATTGACATAGAAGCACAGATAAAACCGGATATCAAAGAATTCGTAATAAAACCAATTGTTCCACAGGAATATTTAAGCAAGGATTTAAAGTTATTTGTAAATCCAACCGGGGAATTTACTATCGGAGGTCCTATGGGTGATACAGGGGTTACCGGCAGGAAAATAATTGTAGATACCTATGGTGGAATGGCAAGACATGGCGGAGGGTGTTTTTCAGGAAAAGATCCTTCTAAAGTTGATAGGTCTGCTAGCTATGCGGTAAGATATGTTGCCAAAAATCTGGTGGCAAGCGGAGCTGCTGATAAGCTGGAAATAGAAGTAGCTTATGCCATAGGTGTTTCGCACCCGGTATCAGTTATGGTAGAAACATTTAGCACTGAAAAGGTAGATGTTAAAAAAATTGAAAAGGCAGTAAAAGAAATATTTGACTTAAGGCCGGCAGCAATTATTAAAAACCTGAATCTACTCAGGCCAATTTATAAAAAGACTGCTGCTTACGGGCATTTCGGGAGGCATGACAGAGATTTCACCTGGGAAAAACTGGATAAAGTTGATGAAATTAAAAGTTTTCTGGGTCTTAAATAATTATTGTGTTTTAAATGGGTAGAAATAACAAATATGCAGAGGTTTATATAGATATAAAAGCCTTTGATATTGATCATGCTTTTGACTACAGGATACCACCGGATTTATCTTCCGATATTGATATTGGCAGAATTGTTCAGGTTCCCTTCAAAAACAGAATTGAAGTTGGCTACATTGTAAAAATTAAAGATGAGTCAGAACTTAAAGACAGGGAAATAAAAGATATTTTAAAAATAGTAGAAAATAGGCCTGTTTTTGACCCGGAGAGACTCGAGCTTATTAATTGGATTAGCGAGTATTATATACAGCCGCTGGGAAGTGTTATTAAGTTTTTCCTGCCCCCCGGAGGAAAGTACAAGCAGTCGATTACCAGTCCCAGGGTTCAACTAAAATTTAAGGATTTCATAACTTTAAACCGGAACAGATATAACGAGATAAAAGATAAGATAAACTGGAAAAGAAATTCTTCACAAAAAAAAATAATTGATTATTTAATTTCAGGCTGTGAAGTTTTAAAAGGAAAACTGGTAAAAGATACCGGCTCAAGCTACTCAAGCCTTGCAAGTCTTGCAGATAAAAATATTATATCCGTAGTTAAAAAAAGACAAAAAAGGGATTTTAGATATGAATACCGGCCTGATAAGGATTTAAAGAAAAAAAAGATAATTTTAAACTCCTATCAAAAAAATGCCCTGTGCAGTATAGATAATGCCATACAGAAAAACATTTTTCACAAGTTTCTGATAGAAGGCGTAACAGGCAGTGGAAAGACCGATATTTATATAGCAGCGTGCAGGAAAGTTATAGAGAAGAAAAAAAGAGCGCTCATTCTTACCCCTGAAATTTCCTTAATTCCCCAGCTATTTTCAAGATTTGAATCCAGGTTGGGATCCAGAGTCTGTGTGTATCATTCTAATATGAATGAAGCGGAAAGATATGAAAGATGGCTTGATATATGGGAAAATGAGTTTGATGTAATAATAGGGACAAGATCTTCAATTTTTACTCCTATAGGTAACCTGGGCATGATAATACTGGATGAGGAGCATGACCCATCCTATAAGGAAGGGACAAGGGTCAGATATAATGCCCAGGATGTAGCAATAAAACTGGGGGAAATACTGAATATCCCTGTGGTTATGGGAAGCGCAACTCCCAATATTGTTACCAGGTACAGAGCAGAAAAAGAAAATGATTTTACACTTCTAAAGATTCCAGTTAAAGCCCAGAGCAGCAGTCCACTGGAAACGCAAGTAGTTGACTTAAAAAAAATAGACCGCTTGAAAGAAGATGTGGCTATAACTGGTAAATTATTTGCTGCAATCAGGGAGGAATTAGAAAAAAATAATAAGGTAATCATTTTCTTAAATAGAAGGGGATACAGTAATTTTGTTATATGCAATAAATGCGGCAGCGTGCCTAAATGTTCCGCCTGTGACCTTTCCTATAATTACCACAGTGATTGCAGGAAACTGGTATGCCATCATTGCGGCAGGGAGCAAAATTATACCGGAAGGTGCCCTGTTTGCGGCGCAGATAATATCTTTTTATGTGGTACCGGAATTCAGAGGGTGCAGTCCAAGCTCCAGATGAGATTTAAAAACACACCCATACTTAGAATGGATTCGGATATAACTGTAAAGAAGAAATCACACCAGGAAATACTAAGCAAATTTATTTCCCCTGGCGGGTCAATCCTTATCGGCACTCAGATGGTAGCCAAGGGCCTGGATATTGAAGATGTAACACTTGTAGGGGTTATTAATTGTGATAGTATGCTGGGGCTTCCTGATTATCATATGAATGAAAGAGTTTATCAGCTTATTACTCAGGTATCGGGAAGAGCTGGCAGGAAGAGAAAGAAGGGCAGGGTAATAATCCAGACCTATAATCCAGAAAGCAGTGTTATGAAGAACGTACTGGGAAGTGATTATGAATCATTTTACCGCCAGGAGCTGGCCAGCAGAAAAGAGCTTTGCTATCCTCCTTTTTCCAATCTAGTAAATATTATAATTTCAGGGAAAGAAGAAAATAAAGTAAAGAAAGATATAAAAGAATTATTTGCAGAAATAAGCAAAGATATCAGGACTGGCAGCAGCATACTGGGTCCTGCCCCTGCTCCTTTTTATAAAATAAATTTATTTTACAGATGGCATATAATAATAAAGTCTAAAAATATTGAATATTCAAATAAAATATTGACTAAAATATTAAAGAGATTTAAAAAATTTGATGAAAATAAGATAATTATTGATGTAGATCCGGTATGGATATTGTAAATTTGTGAAAGGTATAAGATGTCAGTTAAAAAAATTAGAAAGATCGGGGATCCGGTTTTAAGGGAGAAAAGCAAAAACGTGGAAAAAATAGACAGTAAGCTCCTGGAGCTCGTCAAAGATATGATAGATACATTAAATAGCGAGGGTGGAGTAGGCCTGGCCGCTCCCCAAATAGGAATAACCAGAAGAGTAATTATTGTTAATTTTGACGATAAGATTCAGACATTTATAAATCCGGTGATAGAAGTTCTGGACAATAAAAAAATAGAGAGTGATGAGGGCTGCCTGAGCATATATTCTATAAAGGGTTTTTTCGTTAAAAGATTTCCCAGAGTTAAAGTAAAGGCAAAAGATCTAAAAGGCAATGATGTCACACTCATAGTTGAAGACCTGCTGGCAAGAATATTTCAGCATGAGATTGACCATCTGAACGGGATATTGTATATAGACCATCTTGACCGCAAATCAAAGAGAGAACTGCTCTCTAAGATTAATGAGATAAAATTAAATATTTAAAAGTAAAAGGAGACTTCCATTGAAAATACTTTTTTTTGGCTCTTCGGAAATTTCAGTTCCTTTTCTGGAAGAAATATATAAATCCCGGCATAGTATAACCTCAGTTGTAACTACTACCGATAAGCCGGCAGGAAGAGGAAGAAGGACTACCCCCAATATAGTAAAAAGCAAAGCTGCTGAGCTGGGGATCGATTTTATGCAGGTTGAAGGGTTTGACGATAATTTTTTTAATGAGTTTAAAAAATTAGAATTTGATACTGCGGTGGTAGCTTCTTTCGGAAAGATACTTCCTGAAAGGATATTTAAACCTACTACTGCCAGGTGGCTGAATGTGCACCCATCACTGCTGCCCAGGTATAGGGGTCCTACACCTATTATAAGCGCTCTTTTGAATGGCGATAAAGTCGGTGGTGTGAGTATAATCGAGGTAGTATATGAAGTGGATGCCGGCAAGATATATGCTCAGGTAAAGTTTGGAGTGGAAGAAGATGATAATAAAGATAGTCTTGAGCAGAAATCAATAAAATTTGGAAAACCCATTCTGATGGCAGTACTTGACCTTATAGAAGATAAAAATATAAATCCCTACCCACAGGATGAGAAAAATGTAATCTATAGTTATAAGATTGCAAAAGAAGACTTAAAAATTAACTGGAATAGTAGCGCAATGGAAATAGTTAATAAAGTTAGAGCTTTCAGTTCAAAACCCGGCGCTTATTGTCTCTGGAAAGGTTTGAGGATTAAAATCCTTAAGGCAGGTGTCTTAAGTGGAGCTGCGAGCGATGCACACCTGGATAAGCTTAAGTTTGGTGAAAATGAGAAAAATGGACTTGTAGTGGAAGCTGATAAAAAAACAGGTATTTTAGTTAGTTGTAATAAAAATGAAATGGTAAAAATTGAAAGACTGAAGCCCCAGGGTGGAAAAGTAATGTCTGCAGCGGATTTTATTAATGGATACAGACTGGAGGCCGGTGAGAATTTTGATTGAAAAAAGCAGTAGTGTCAATCCCCGCAGAATTACCCTTCTTATATTGAATGAATATTTCAAGAAAAAAAAATCTCTAAAAGACATAATAAACTTTTATTTTAAAAATTACAGGCTATCCGGGCTTGATAAGCGCTTTATTTTCAATATAGTTAAGGGTACAGTAAGGTATTATCTAAAAATTGATTTTTTACTCTCTTTTCTTTCAGATAAAAAAATAAAAGATATCGATTTTGCAGTGCTTAATATTCTCCGTATGGGAATTTTTCAGTTCATGTATATGGATAAGGTTCCGTCTTATTCAATAGTAAATGAAAGTGTGGAATTGGCCAAGAAAAACGTAACTTTATCTTCTTCTAAATTTGTGAATGCAGTACTGCGTAAAGTCAGTTCAGTTCCAAACATAGATTCATTTGCAAAAGATAAGATTGATAGGTTGGTGGAAGATAAGATTGATAAAATCAGCATAGATTACTCTTATCCGGGCTGGCTGGTAAAATACTGGTTTGACTGGTACGGGAAAGAAAAAACAATTTTAATCTGTCAGTCACTGAATGAGAATCCACATATTTATCTGAGGTTTAATAAAAGTAAAATTACCAGGGAGGAACTGTCTAAAGGGTTAGGTACAAAGTCAATCGATGGAAAACCCCGCAGTCAAAATATTAAAGCCATACATGAACCTATATCAGATAATATTGAAACAAAGGGTGATAATAATAAACAATTCGTGTCACAGGATAATATATTAGAAGATGCTATAGAGGTTTCCAGCGTTCAGGATATTTCAGAAACTGATGTTTACAAGAAAGGTCTAGTTTCGATTCAGGATATTTCCTCTCAAATAGCGGTAAAGTATTTTCTACGGCCACGGAAGGCTGAAAAAGTACTGGATGTATGCGCCGCGCCAGGCGGGAAAACTGCCTATATTGCCGAACTGGTTAGAGATGAGGAAGAAGTAGTATCGATTGATATAAGCAGAAAAAGACTGAAGTTATTGAAAGATAATCTGGACAGGTTAAACATAAGGAATATAAAAATTATAGAAGCAGATGCAACCGAACCGGATTTTTTAGATAAAAGTATGGATATTTTAATCAGTAAAGGTTTGGAATGCCGTACCAAAGCTTCGGATAAAAAAAGCTTAAAAAACATTACCGGATATTTTGATAAGATTTTAATAGACGCTCCCTGCAGCGCTTTTGGAACCATTTCTAAAAATCCGGACGTAAAATACAATAAGGTGATGGACGACATTATCCGCCTTTCTGAAATATCTTACGGGATGATGGTAAATTGTGATAAATATCTAAAAGTGGGTGGAAAGCTTGTTTTTTATACCTGCACTCTATCACCTGTAGAAAATCAGCAGGTAGTAGGCAGGTTTTTAAAAGAATTTAAAGGGGAGTACGTAGTAGAAAAGCCAAACATCCCTGACAGATTAATATCAGCTTTAAACCTTAAAAAAAATGATGCCGGTACAGGAGAAGAAGTCTACTTTGAAATAATGCCTTATTATTTTGAAAGTGAAGCAGGCTTTATCTGCAGCCTTTTAAAGAATTCGTAAAGCTGTTTATGAATTAATTAATCTTTTGTTATATTGACAAAGTCCC
This sequence comes from Actinomycetota bacterium, assembly GCA_016870675.1. Classification (GTDB taxonomy): domain Bacteria; phylum Actinomycetota; class Humimicrobiia; order Humimicrobiales; family Humimicrobiaceae; genus Hydromicrobium. Next base: position 7,267 of record VGAU01000012.1, read on the forward strand.
ATAATATGTTAACATAAAATATATAATTAATAATTAATTTAAAGATTAACATGGATACAAAAAAAAGAACACATGTTGTGGTACCTGAGGAATTGGTAGAAGAAATAGATAGGCTTTCTGGGAAAAGAAAGCGCAGCTGGTTCATAACTCAGGCTGTAAGAAAAGAGATACAGAGATTAAACTTTCTTAATGCGGTAAAGGAAACAGCCGGAACCTGGAACGATGAAGATCATCCCGAATTTAAGAAAGGAGTAGGCAGGTGGGTAAGGAGCCTGCGAAAGGAAGATGAAAAGAGACTTAAGGAAATAATGTAATGGCTGAATATCTATTGGATACAACCACAATAATTGATCACTTGCGTGGTGATAAAAAAGTAAGCTCCTATCTGGAAGAAATTGGGATGCGGGGTGACATTGCTGGCTGCTGTTGTATAAATATTACTGAAGTTTATACAGGAGTAAAAGAAAAAGAAAAAGAGAAGACAGATAGATTTATTGAAAGCCTTTATTATTATGATGTAACTAAAGAAATTGCCAGATTAGCCGGGGGACTAAAGCAAAAGTATGTTAAAAAAGGTAAGACATTGGCTACTACTGATGTGATTATTGCAGCTGCAGCTATGGTATATGGTTTAACGCTGATTACAAAAAATACAAAGCATTATCCCTTCCCTGAGTTGGAAATTAAAGAAATTTAGCCTATATATTGTTTTTAAATAAGGTAAACTATTAAAACATGAATGAATTATCTTTTAAAAAAGCAGTAATATATATTTTCCCTAATTATCAAGAAAGGTGATATTTATTTATACTACTTTTTTAACCTTGCCTGAGGATAAACAGCTGGTGCAGATATTTATGGTTTTAATTTTGCCTTTATATTCAACCTTTGTTTTATGAACATTAGGTTTAAATATTCTTCTGGTCTTTCTGTGCGAGTGGCTCACGCTATTTCCAAAAGATGTTTTTTTATCACAAATTTCACATACTCTAGACATTTTTTCTCCTGTATATTTAAAAAAAAATATATTTTATAACTTTTAAGAATACATTCAGTATTAATAAATTAAAAACAACTATAAACAGGTCAGGAAGGAATATTAGCATCTTATTATTTGATTTTCAAGGTAAATATATAAGTAAATATATAAGTAAATAATAATAGCGGATAAAGAAGCAGGCAGATAAATAGGTAAATAGATAAACAATTAAAAATAAACAGGTAAGAATGAGGCGGCAAAACGAACAAAAAAAAGCAGCACAGCCTGCTGTAAAAAAGGAATTCAGAGTAAAGTGGGAGCCTGAAACAATAAAGAAACAATTTTTAATTTAAAAAGTCTTAATTGGTGGAAAATAAATTAAGATGTTCAAATTATACAGCTAAAGAAATTGTTTTTATTTAGAAATAAGATAAATTTTAATATAATATTAACCTTATATTTATAATTTAATCTTGAAATGAGTAAGACTATGTTTTATGAAATAGATAACCAGGATTTAAAAAAAGTTATTGATATAATACTGGAAAATTTTAAGGAAAACGAAGAAAAAATTAATGATTTAAATGTGTTTCCTGTTCCAGATGGGGATACCGGTACCAATATGCTGTTGACTTTAAAGGCGATAAGAGAAGAGCTTTTAAAGCTTAAAAATTTTTCTGTAAAAAGTGTTCTGGAGAAAGCTTCATTTGGCGCATTAATGGGAGCCAGAGGAAATTCCGGTGTAATATTTTCTCAAATACTTAAGGGTTTTTTCGATATAATAATAAAAAGTGATAGTTTAAATCTGGATGTAATTAAAGAAGCGTTAAAATCATCCAGAGATTTGGCATATGATTCTGTGCAGGATCCGACTGAAGGAACTATGCTTACCACTATGAAGGATATTTGCAAGCTTGTTGAAAATTTAGCCAATTATACTGATAAAATAAAACTGGTGGAGCTTCTAGACAGAATTATTTCCGAAACTGAAAAATCTGTTGAAAGAACTACTTTTCTCCTGCCGATACTGAAGAAAGCTGGTGTAGTAGATGCTGGAGCACAGGGTATTTTAGATATTTTGATTGGAGCCAAAAAGGCTTTAATTGAGATTAATAGTATAGAAGGCAGTTTAGAAAGAAATGTAAGTAAAGCAGGAAACGTATCTCCTATATCTGGCAGCAGTAAAAATAATAAATTAAGGAGTAATAGTCTAGATAAGGAATCTAAAGCATATGTTCCGCAAGCTGAGAGTAAAAGATTAAAAGAAGTAAAAATAAGTTATGAGATTAAATATACCTATTGTACGGAATTTATGGTAAAGGGCAGCAGGATAGATATAGAAAGATTAAGGGAAAGAATTGAAAGTTTTGGCGATAGTGCGATGGTGGTCGGAAATGAAAATCTTGCAAAAATACATGTGCACACAAATCATCCCCACAAGGTTCTGAGAAGAGCATTAAGAGAAGGTACTCTTCATGACATTCAAATTAATAATATGGAAGATCAGAGGAAAGAAGCAGCAGGAGAAGCAGAACCGGTAGAAGAAAAGATGGAGGAAAGAAGAGCTCTGATAGTGGTGGCTAATGGTGATGGACTGGAAGGGATATTTAAAAGTATTGGTGTGGATATTATTGTAAGTGGTGGACAGAGTATGAATCCATCAACTTATGATATAGTAAAGGCTATAAACAGCACAGAGGCTGTCGAGGTTATCATATTTCCAAATAATAAAAATATTATACTTACTGCAAACCAGGCAAAAAAAATTGTCAGGAATAAGAGTGTTTATATAGTGCCTACTAAAAACATTCCGGCTGGAATATCGGCAATACTGAGCTATAATCCTGATTCAGGTATGGAAGAAAACAAGTATAATATGGAGGAAGCAGCCCAAAAGACCAAGAACGGGGAAATAACACAGGCAGTGAGGGATGCAAATCTTATGGTTGGTAAAATAAAGAAGGGTGAATATATTGGTTTATCTGATGGCGAAGTAAGAGTAATCTCGAATAATGTTGTGGATGCGACTATAGACCTGGTAAGAGATATTGCAAGTTCAACTGAAGAGGTTATTACCTTTTATACCGGGAAAGATGCCATACCTGAAGATAATGAGATCATTAAAATAAAGCTTAAAAAATATTTTCCTAAAATGGATATAGAAATGCATAAGGGGGGACAACCCTTATATCCTTATATATTTTCAATAGAATGATTGCACTAGATGGTGATGAGCTATTAGAATTATTTCTGGTAAATTCAAAGGTAAAAAACTAAAGCCTCCTTCGGATTATAAAATCAGACCCACTTTAGACAGTGTAAAAGAAAGTATTTTTAATGTTATTGGCGATAGAATAGTGGGGTCAAATGTTTTGGACCTGTTTTCAGGAACAGGCTCACTGGGAATAGAATCTTTGAGCAGGAATTGTAATCTGGTATATTTTGTAGATAAAAGTTTTGAGTCAGTTAATCTCATAAAATATAATACCGAGTGTTTAAAAAATGACAGTAAAAAGTATAAAATAATTAGAAGTGATGTTTTTGAATTTTTGAAGTTTTATGAAGATTTAAAGTGGGATATAATCTTCTTAGACCCACCATATAAAATCGAAAGTGGTATAATGAAAAAAATATTCGATAATTTATCAGAAAAAAAAATTACCAGAGCTGATACCCTTATAATATATGAATATTTTTTTAAAAAGGATGCAAGTAAGGAAATAGAAAATTTGAGAAAAATTAAAGAATCGCATTTTGGAGATAAAAAAGTAATTTATCTCTCTCCTTATCAAATTTAAGAGATTGGATTGTTTTATGGAAAAGATAGCACTATGCCCGGGTACTTACGATCCTATAACCGAGGGGCACAAAGATATTATTAGCAGATGTTCAAAGATTTTCTGTAAAGTAATAATAGCCATATCAAGAGATACCAGAAAGAAACCTCTTTATACTACAGAGAGAAGAGTTGATTTTGCAAAGAGGGCGCTAAAAAATCTAAATAATATTGAAGTGATTATATTTGAAGGGCTGTTAGTAGATCTTGCCAAAAGAGTAAAGGCAACGGTTATAGTCAAGGGTCTTAGAGCTATATCGGATTTTGAGTATGAATTCCAGATGGCGCAAATAAATAAAAAATTAAATCCGGAAGTAGAGACTATGTTTATGGTAACTAATCCTAAATTTGCTTATCTCAGTTCCAGTGCGGTAAAAGAAGTGGCCAGGTTTAAAGGCTGTATAAAAGGCTTGGTTCCAGAGGAAATAGAAAAAGATATAGTTGAAAGTTTTAATAAAAATATTTTTAATTAAAAAGAAATAGATAGGGAGAATAGTATGGATGCAATTGAAATTGTGGACCGGATTGAAGAGTTTCTCGATAAATGTAAAAGAATTCCATTTTCGTCCAATATAATTGTAAATGAAAATGAGATATACGACCTGTTGGATGAACTGAGGGATATACTGCCGGAAGAATTCAAGCAATCCAGATGGATTGTGAAAGAAAGAGAAAATATGATAGAGGAAGCAAAAAGGTACTCTGAAAGAATAATAAAGGAGGCAAAAGAAAAGGCAGAAATTCTGATTAGTGAAACCGAGATACTAAAAAATGCCAATAGAAAATCGGAGGAAATGATGTCTGCAGTAGAAGCAAGAGCAAGAACCATAAGGCTGGAGGCTGAGGATTATGCTGATGAAAAGCTGGCAAACATGGAAGCTGTATTGCATAAACTACTGACTGCAATTGAAAAAGGAAGAGAACAATTCAGAAGTACACTGAGTTCAGGCGATAAATGACATGATAAATAATATTTATTGAATAAATATTATTTTTTGATATATTTATGTACTTGTGTTTATTTATAACAAGTTTGTAACAAAATATTCAGCAGGAGGATATAATATTGGGAGTTCCTAAAAGGAAAACATCAAAGTCTAGAAGAGATAAACGCAGGACTCATGACCGCTTAAAAATAGTGAACATTGTTGAATGCCCCAGGTGCCATAGCAAAAAGATATCCCATAGAGTCTGTGAAAATTGCGGATATTACTCTGAGCATGAGATAATAATATTTGAAGAGAAGGGCAAAAAGAAAGAAAAGAAAGAAACAAAAGAAGCAAGCAAATAAAAGCGAGAGTGGACCGGAGAAATAGGATTGGAGGTTTGTAATTTGAGTTTGCGAAATTTTTTTTGTCCCGATTCTGTAGCAGTAATAGGAGCTGCCAGAGAAGAAGAAAAAGTAGGTCATATCATCCTTGATAATATAATAAATTCAGGATATAAAGGTAAGTTGTTTCCTGTAAACCCCAACGCAGATGAAATACACGGTATTAAATGTTATCACTCAGTCCTGGATATACCCGGTGATTTAGATCTGACTATAATAGCTATCCCCGTACAGTTTGTATTGCAGGTTTTAGAAGAGTGTTCAAAGAAAAATACGAAATGGTCTATAATTATTTCAGCAGGATTCAAGGAAACCGGAATAGAAGGTACAAAAAGAGAAAGACAGCTGATCGAAAAAGCAAAGGAGTATGGGATTAGAATATTAGGACCTAATTGTCTGGGTATCATTGATACTGAATGCCCCATAAATGCCACTTTCACACCCAATATTCCTCCCATGGGTAAGATAGGTTTTATATCACAATCAGGTGCACTGGGCACTGCTATCCTGGATTGGGCGAAAACCAATAAGATTGGATTTTCAAAATTTGTATCATTAGGTAATAAAGCTGATATTTCAGAAAACGATTTGTTTGATGACTGGGAGAATGAGAAAGATACTGAGGTTATAACAGCGTATCTTGAAGGAGTGAAATACGGCAGGGAATTTATGAAAATATCTTCAAGAGTTTCTAAGAAGAAACCTATAATTGTTATAAAGTCGGGAAATACAGATGCCGGAGCCCGGGCAGTGTCATCTCATACCGGTACTCTTGCCGGTTCAGCCAGAGCTTATGAGGCAGCTTTTAAGCAGGCAGGAATAATAAGGGCTAATACCATAAGGGATCTATTCAATTATGCCACAGCTTTTTCATATCAACCATTGCCTAAAGGTAAAAAAGTTGCAATAATAACAAATGCAGGTGGTCCAGGTATCATGGCCACCGATGAATGTGAGAAAAACGATATATTGCTGGCCAGTTTGGAAAAAGAAACCATAGATGGTTTGAAGGAATTTTTGCCAGAAGCGGCAAATTTTTATAATCCTATTGATATATTAGGGGATGCACTGGCAGACAGGTACAAAAAGACTCTGGAAGTGGTTATAAAGGATAATAATGTTGATGCGATAGTAATGCTGCTTACGCCACAGGCTATGACTCAACCTTACAGGACAGCCAGGGCAATTGTAGAAGTAATAGGTAAAAGTGGTAAAGATATTCCAGTAGCGGCCAGTTTTATGGGAGGTGCTGAAGTAAAAAAAGCTGTAAGATTTTTAGCTGAAAAAAATATTCCAAACTTCGATATTCCAGAGGAAGCAATAGATACATTAAAAGTCATGATGGAATATACCGATTGGAAATCCAAAAAAGAATTCCCTATCGAGAGCTTTGATGTTGATAAGGAAAGTGTTGAAAGAGTATTTGGCAGGTGCAGGGCTGAAGGCAGATTGGAATTGGGAGAAATGGAAGCGAGAGAAATTCTTAAGGCTTACGGCATAAGAGTGCCTGAAGCAGAATTAGCAAGTGATATAGATGAAGCAAAAGAAATTGCAAAACGAATCGGATATCCGCTGGTACTTAAAATTGTTTCTCCTAATATTTTACATAAAACCGATGTTGGTGGTGTAAGGATTGGAATAGGTAGTGAAAAGGAACTGGAGGAAGATTATGACGAGATTCTTTTTCATGTAAGAAAATATATACCTGATGCCAATATACGCGGTATTCTGGTTCAGGAATTTATTAAAGATAAAAAAGAAACTATTATCGGGATGAGCGAAGACCCGCAGTTTGGACCTATGATTATGTTTGGGCTTGGAGGAATATATGTTGAAGCACTAAAAGATGTTTCTTTCAGAATTGCTCCTTTAAGCAGGCAGATGGCTGGCGAGATGATAGAGGAAATAAAAACCACCAAGCTACTTAAAGGGACAAGGGGTGAAGATCCATCAGATATCGAAAGTATAATTGAAATCATTCTTAAAGTCTCCCAGCTGGTTATAGACTTTCCAGAAATAATAGAAATGGATATAAATCCTCTATTTGTAAAAAAACAGGGTGAGGGCTCTATAGCCGGAGATGCAAGAATAAGAATAGGAGGTTAAAATGGTTCCGTTATTTTTTATTTCAAACCAGCCTTTTTCCGGTAAAAGTTCGATGTGCGTGGGTGTAGGGAAATTATTCACTGAAAAAGGCTTGAAGGTAGGGTATATGAAACCAGTAGGGACGCTGCCAATTCGGGTAGGAGGAATAACTACAGATGAAGATGCGCAATATATCTCAAATATACTGGACGTAAAAGAAGAACTTGAGGATATATGCCCTATTGTGTTAACCCAGCATTTTAACAGAGAAGGCCTGAAAGATCAAAGTTTCTCTAAGGGGTTTGTGGATTTAATTGCTAAAGCTTACGAGAGAATTCAAAAGGGTAAGGATATTGTAATTTTAGAAGGGGCTAAAAGTGTTGAGGACGGCTACTTCCTGGGGATATCTTCAGATAAAATTTGTGAAAAATTGGGTGCCAGGGTAATTATGGTAATTAAATATAGCTCTGAAATTGTAGATCAAATTCTTTATTCAAAGGAATTTTTAGAAGATTGTCTGAGTGGTGTAATCATAAATTGGGTTCCAAGAAGCCAGATGAACTACCTCGAAGAATTGATAGTTCCATTTCTGACAAAAAAGGGAATAGAAGTTTTTGGATATATAGCTTCGGACATGATGCTGTCCTCTGTAAGTATAAAGGAAATGTCCGAGATTTTAGGCGGACAGATAATTTGCGCTGAAGATAAAGTTAATGAATTAGTGGAGACATTTATGGTTGGAGCTATGGGTCAGGAACAAGCGCTTAAATTTTTTAGAAGAAAGGCTAATAAAGCGGTTATAACAGGTGGAGACAGGGCGGATGTTCAGCTTGCAGCGCTGGAAACACCTACTAAATGTCTTATACTTACAGGTAATTTTCAGCCAAGCACTATAGTTCTGGGAAGGGCTGAAGAATTAGGAGTGCCTATGATTCTGGTTAATTATGATACGCTTACTGCAGTAGAGAAAGTTGGAGAAATTATCGGCCATGTAAGATTTCATGAAGTTAAAAAAATAGATAAAATAGTTGAAGTGGTACGGGAGTATATAGATATAAACAGATTGCTGGAAATTTCAAAAAAATAATTACAGCTAAAATCAATTATGGTGCAGTTTAACTCAAACAATTATTCAATCATTATAGATGCGATGGGAGGAGATTTTGCCCCTGAAGAGATTGTTAAGGGTTCTATAGAAGCCAGATCAGCCTTTCAAGTAAAAATAAAACTGGTTGGAAATAAAGATAAGATAAAGACAATTGCAGCAGCCAGCCAGTTAAATCTTGATGGTATAGAGATTGTTCCAAGCTCCCAGGAAGTAAGTATGAACGAATCCCCATCAGAAATACTAAAGAAAAAAAGGAATTCCTCAATTTTTATAGGTTCAGAGCTCGCATCCAGGGGTCAGGGAAAAGCTTTTCTCTCTGCTGGTAATACTGGTGCGGTAATGGCCTGCTCTCTTTTTAATATGAAAAGAATAGAAAATATAATAAGACCTGCTATTGCAGTGATAATACCTTTATCGGATAGGAAATTTGTATTAATCGA
>VGAU01000013.1 GCA_016870675.1 Actinomycetota bacterium
GCTTCCGTCGCTATTTATCCTGTATATTTCCCAATCACCATCCTGAAATACTCCAAAGAAAATAAATCTTCCATCAAAAGACCAGGTTGAGGAACCACTTCTCCAAGGATCATAAGTAAGCTGCGTTTTTTCTGTTCCATCCCAGTTCATAACCATAAGCTGCCAGGTGCCATTGATATCTGAGGTATAAACGATCTTTTTTCCATCAGGAGAAGCAGCAGGATATATGTCCCTTCCGGGGTGATCTGTTAACCTGGTAAGCTCGGAACCATCCAGGTTTATGCTGTATATATCTTCATTGCCGTCTTTGCTTGAAACAAATACTATTTTTTTAGTAGAATATTCCACATCCAGGTTGCGGGGTTTACCTTCAAGAATCTCGTTTTTGTTTATAGCCCATCCACTTACTTCTATGGACTGGTTATTCAGATTTGCATCTACTGAAATTATGGCATTGGATTCTTTTTCCTCACCTTCCATTTTAATATCTCTTATGGCTAGATAATAAGTTCCGGAAGTAGAAAAAGAATAAACATATAAAGTATTTTCACTGCCGGCTTCAAGTTTACTTGCATCAAAATTAAGAGAATAACCTGAATTGGTGTAGCTTGCTCTTCCAAATGCAGTAGCTACATCTTGTCTTTCAGTTCCATAATTTGCCTCACCTAAAAATTCCCCAAAACCTCTTGGGCCGTTTAGATATATTTCAATTCTGTCAATACCTGTGGTATCTAAAAAATTGAAGTCTGCCGACCAGCCGGATACCCACATATTGGATTTATCGGCTTCCTTTATTATTTCATTATGTGAAGGGTTATCTATATATAGTTTGATATTTTCATCAAAATTTGTCTCTCCGGGGATTATAATTTTTTCTCTGGTACAATTCCATCCATATTTTGGTATCAAAGCATACACATAAAGGTAATGAATTGAACCTGGCTCAAAGGTATAGTTTTCATTATCTTTGGCTAAAATGAAACCGGTCTCTGAAAAATCCTGGCCGTATATCATAAAAGCTTCCTGGGAGGTCATACCATATTCTGCTTCGCCGAGGAAGATACCATTATTTCTATCACCATCAAGATATATCTCTATTACTGTAATCTTATCCTGCTCTAGTTCCTCCTGCGGTTCCTCTTCTTCGGTGTCTGGTTCTATTTCTTCTTCAACCACTATGTCAGTCTGCTCTGTTTCGGCAGTCTCCGCAGCGGGAAGTATTTTGGCTCCGGTATATTCAATAATTATAAATCCAAAGAGAATTACTGCTGCCACGAATAAAATTATAATAATTACAGTTACTGTTTTCATCTTTGCTTATTCTTTTAATATTTGAAATTTCAACTTGTATACTCTTAAGTGACAGAATAATCATACAATTATAAACCTATATTTTTCAAAATCAAAAGTATAACAGAACGTAGATTGAGTGAGTTCGCTCCAAAATTTCATAAAAAATTCAAGTTGTTTTTGTTATGGTAGTATAAATTTTTTATTAGTACAATTATAATTACAAAAACTAGTTCAAAAATTTAAATTTATCCGGGAAAATAGTATTATTTTATGGTTTTAATTATATAGATAAAATCAGTAAAATAAAAAGGTATTATATTTATAGCATTTATAGAGCTTTTTATTTGATATGAGTAAAATATTTATACTGGGCATGAGCCCGCTTCCATTTGAAAATGACAGAAAAGTATATGGAACTGGCATCAGGACCTGGCAGTTTATACTGCCCCTTTTAGAAAGAGGTCATAAAATATGTGTTTGTAATTACGCTATTCCATCGGCGTATGCGGATGACTTCAAATCAAAGTATGCAAAAGATTTTATTTATAGCATGGATTCTAAAGGTAAACAAGATTTTATTAATTCTGTTCTCGCAGAAAAGGGGGAAGGGGAAGCTGGTGAAAGCCGCACTGGCGGTGAAGAAAAAAGCAGCAGGTACGGTTTCGAGTACAATGTCCTTAAAAAAGACGATTTTGAAAACGTTGAATTAATATCTGAAATTTTTACAAGGTTCAGACCTGACTGCATAGTTGGCTGCACCTTTTATCCTTCCTATATAGCTTCAAGGCTGCTTTATTATCTAAAAAGTAAAAATAAGGACAATACTTATAATATGGAGACAGGTGACCTGAAGGGAAGAGGTAAGATTAATTCCAAAAATTGGAACAGGGATAATGACAATACTGATTCTGTTCAAAATATCAGCGGCATTCCATTCTGGGCAGATTTGTTTGGCCATGTGATGGCTGAAGCACAGGCACGGGCTTATATTGACGGGAATGACGAATGCCTCTTTCATTACTGGAACAGTGAATATAATATAATCTCTAATGCAGATATTTTTTCGTGCGTGTCTTTGAGGCAAAAGTATGCTCTGATAGGAGAACTTGGGACCACAGGAAGGCTTAATAAATACACATCGGGTTATGATTTTACCAATATCATTCCCTGCGGTCTTCCCCCGGAAGAATATAAGCATACTAAAAAAGTTATTAGGGGAAGGGACAGCATAAAAAATGATGACTTTGTAGTGCTCTGGACCGGAGGATATAATACCTGGACTGATGTTGATACTTTATTTAAGGGAATGATGCTGGCAATGGAAAAGAATTCAGAAATTAAGTTTGTATCCACCGGAGGAGAGATACCGGAGCAGGATATGAAGACTTATCCCCGTTTCCTGTCAATGATAAACAGCAGCCCTTATAAAGACAGGTTTATAATGAAAGGCTGGGTGGCTGGAGAAGATGTACCCAATTACTACCTTGAAGCAGATGTGGGCATAAATATTGATAAAGATATTTATGAGGTCAGGCTGGGGAGCAAAAACCGTATTCTGGACTGGTTCAGGGCAGGACTTTGTGCGCTGTCATCAAATGTTTGCGAGCTGACTGATATAATAGAGAAAGAAAAGATTGGATACACATTTAAGCCTTATGACAGCAATGATTTAAGCGCAAAGTTGATTTATCTTGCCAACCACCCCGATGAGGTTAAAAAAACTGCAATTGCCGGCAAAAGATATGGACTGTTAAATTTTAATTTTAATAAGACTACTGAAAAATTACAAAAGTGGGTGGAAAACCCTACTTTTTCCCCTGACAGAGGAAAAGAAAGAAAATTCTTTTTCAGCAGGGAAGAAGCTCTTAAGAATTTAGAACAGATAACCCTGCGTCAAAAGAAGATGATAGAGGAGAGGGAAAAGCGGATATCAGAGCTTGAAGGCATTGTTAAGAAGGGTTTTATTTACAGGATCTATAGTTATTTGAAAATCGTTAAAAGGAAAATATCCGGCTAACCTGTGAGTGCTTGCCCTGATTTTCTCTTAGTAACGTGCAAATTATTATAATTACTAGTAAAATACTTTTAGTATACAGATAAAACCATATACGATTGATTATCTAAAGGATTAAAATGGTTACTCAAAATAAAATAAATAAAATCGTTAAGACAATAGCAAATAATTATAGTCCTGAGAAGATAATCCTTTTTGGTTCCCATGCCTATGGAAAACCAACTGAAGATAGCGATCTGGATTTATTAGTAGTGGTAAAGAAGAATTCACAACCAAGGTATAAAAGGGCTCGAGAGATAAGGAGATATTTATGGGGCATAACAGATATTCCTAAGGATATTCTTGTGTATACTCAAGATGAAATTGATGAATGGAAAGAAGTAAAAGAAGCATTTATAACAAGGGTAATAAAAAAAGGAAAAGTTCTATATGAAAACAAAGAAGGAACTAATAGATAACTGGATCAAGAGGGCAGAAAAGGATTTACTTACCGCTGAACATGAATTATCTTTTCATGATGCAGTGACAGAAAGCATTTGTTTCCATTGTCAACAAGCAACTGAGAAATTTTTAAAGGCATACTTAGTTTTCCTTGATATATCATTTGCTAAAACTCATGAAATTGGAGAATTGATTATCAAGTGCGAAGATAAAGATAAAGAAATTTCAGTTTTTAAAGAAGAAGCTGACAAACTTACTGATTATGCTGTTAATATTCGGTATCCAGAAGAGACGTTTGAACCACCTATAACAGAAGCTAAAGAAGCTTTTAAAGTAGCTAAGAAAATAAGGGATTATGTTTTAGATAAATTTTAAATTGAAACAGGTTATTTTATTTTAATTCATAAGATTATAATAATTTTTGTATTAAAATAGAAAGTTCTTCATCCATTATTCCCAAATATATACTGCAACTTTGATTAATTATTATTGAAGATATATGGATAATAAAAGTCTAATAGTAATTGTAACTTATAACAGTCAGGACTTTATTGAAAATTGTCTCCATTCAATAGCTGGGCAGAATTATAAAGACTGGTTTCTGGTAATTATTGATAATGGTTCCAGTGACAGCTCAGTGGCAAAGATTAGGGAATTCAGGAATATGTCTTCAGAGATAACCAGCAGTAATTTCAAGCTTATTACCCTTAAAGAAAATATAGGATTTGCGGCAGCAGTAAATTATGCAGTATTTAATTTTATATCCAGAAAGAAAAAAAGTCTGGAAGAGGAGCTGGGGTTTCTGATTCTATTGAACCCGGATATATATTTAAACCGTAGTGCGCTGCAAAAATTAATTTCAACTTTTAGGATCACAGAAGACAGGAGCTTGCCGCCGGTAAGGATAGGAAGAATAGGAGCTGCAGGCGGACTAATACTTGATTATAAAAAAGATACCATACAGCATCTGGGTGGAAAAATTAAAGATAACTTTATTACCTCCCACATAGACTTCGGGAAAAGTTATTTTGATTTAAAGTGGGAGTCAAGACAGAAAAAAGATAGAGGAAATGAATTGAATTCAGCCAATGATGTAAAAGATGTAGACTATGTCACCGGTGCTTTTTTTGCGACTGAGTACAAATTATTTAAGAGTATAGGTGGTTTTGATTCAGGGTATAGACCTGCATATTTTGAAGAGCTTGATTATTGTTTGAAGATTAGAAGAAGTGGATGGCGGGTAGTTGTAACTCCTGAATCTATTGCCAGGCATTTTGAAGGCGCATCAGTAGAGAAGTTCAGCAGAAATTTTTACAGGTATTATCATAAAAATAGGGTCAGATGTGCAATAATTAATCTGGGATTTTTAAAATTCCTTAAAAAATTCTTTCCATCTGAGCTGAACTGGCTCAGGAATAAAGTCACAAGTGACCAGATTTTTCCTATTTTTTATGCTTATTTTATAAATTTTGTATTTCTATCTTATAATTTAATAATTAAATTAAAAAACCATTTAATCTTAAATAAATTAGAGTTAAAATGATTGCATCTTAAAATTAAATTGAACTATCTGAGAATCCGGGGAATTACATAAAGATTTTCAAAATAAATTTTTAAATATGGGAGATATGATGGCTATAGAATCAAGTAAAAAAATTCAATCAAAGATCTGTATAATAAGTTATGATGTTATTGGTAAAAATATGGCCGGGCCCGGCATAAGATTCTATGAATTTGCCAGAATTATGTCTAATTATCTGGATGTTACTTTACTTACTCCCAATAAAGTAGACATTGATACTGAAGGCTTTAAAACCAGGCAGTATAAAATAAATAATTATAAGAGTCTACAGAGGTATATTGAGAATTCAGATATTATATTAATCCAGGGCCACATCCTTTACTATTTTCCTTTCTTAAAGAATTTCAAGGGTAAAATAATTGTAGATCTTTATAATCCTTTCAATTTAGAAAGCCTGGAAATGTTTAAAGATAGCAATATGGAAGAAAGGATCAGGATTGATAAAAATAATTTAAATATACTGAAATTTCAACTCACAATTGGTGATTTCTTTATCTGTGCAAGCGAAAAACAAAGGGATTACTGGATAGGAATGTTAAATGCTGTGGGTAGAATAAATCCTTATAATTATGATTCTGACAGCACCTTAAGGAATCTGATAGATATTGTACCTTCCGGTATACCTTCCGAACCTCCTTTACGCTCAAACTTATCTATAATAGATGTAATTCCTAATATTAAAGAAGAAGACATTATAATTTTATGGGGAGGAGGAATCTGGAACTGGCTGGATCCTATTACTGCCATTAAGGCGTTATGGGAAATTACAAGAAGCAGGAAGGATATAAAATTAGTATTTATGGGAATCAAACATCCGGATCCAAAGCTTCCTGAAATGAAAAAATGTATAGAGGCAATAAAACTGGCCAGAGAGCTTGATTTGTATGAGAAGAATGTGTTTTTTAATGAATGGACTCCATACAAATTAAGGCAGATTTTCCTTCTGGGCTCAGATGTCGGACTGTCAATTCATCACGAGAGGATTGAAACTGAGTTCTCTTATAGAACGAGGGTTATGGATTATATATGGGCAAGGCTTCCGGTAATAACTACCGAAGGGGATTCTATAGCTAAAATGGTAAAAGTTGAAAATATAGGTGAAGTGGTAAAATATGAAAATACCCACCAGCTGTCAAGAGTTATGGAAAGTATAGCTACCAATAAGAGCTTAAAAGAAATTTACAGGAAGAACTTAAATAGAATTGCTCCAGGATTTTATTGGGAGAATGTAACAAGGCCGCTGGTTAAATATTGTGTTAATTCATATTATGCAGTTGATAAAAGAAAAATTATTGAGCTTATAGATTTACAAAATAGCAAAATTTCGAGAATTATAAAAAATAATTTTGAAGGTTGTTCCAATGTTTTAAAAATAACCTCGAACAAATATAGAGATGAGAAGATTATAGACAAAAGTGATGTAGGAAAAATATTCTGCCTGGAAGTAGATAGTGATTTTGTAATTCTGGAGGATGAGGATATTAAATTAGATGAGATTGGAATTTTAAAATCTAAAATAACCCAGAGAACCAAATTCGATGGTATTATTGTAAATAATGCTTTTTCTAAAATTACCCCAAAATTTTTCTATGATCTCACCAATGTACTTTCATCGAAGTTAAAAAGAGATGGATTACTATTTTTTTCAATTCCTGAAAAAAGAGGACTTTATAAGCTTTTTGGTGAGGGTAAGAAAGATAACAGGTCCAGTGCGAGAATTGATGATTTTACTATTGAATTCATATTGAAGAATGCCGGCTTTGAGGTCATAGATAAGGGAATCTGGGATAAAATTGAGTACACGGCAATGAGCAGTGGTGAAAATGAAATGGATGAGATATATGGTAAGAATGAATTATTTGAGCTTTTTGAGATAAAATTAAATAAAGAAGAATTTAAGGATTTGAAACTTTTAAGCCGTTTGGATATTTTAGATTCTGAAGATCTGGCTGAAGATAAAACTATTAAGGGGAAACTGAGAAGATATATGTATCTTCTTACCAGTATGTATTTTGAGAATTTAAGAAAGAGTTATAACCAGTCTGTAAAAGCTATTAATAATAATATTCAGGTTCAAATTAATAGGGAAATAAATGAATTAAACCGTAAGAACCGGGAGAGGTTACTTCTGATATATTTTGATATATTCCGAACCCTCCAGAGGGAAATTAAAAGTCTGGGTTATGATATTAGCAGTTTGAGAGAAGTTTTAGGTGATTTTAAGCCTAAAAGCATATCAGGACTAAATATAGATATAGACCAAAAGCTCGATGTATTGTTGAGGGATTTTGAAAACATTGACAGGATAATGGGTCTTACTGTGTCTAATAAGTATTATTTAGCAAAAATGACATAGATTTTAACTATTTTGTTTGTTATAAGAATACAGTAAAACTATGATTAAGGAGAGAAATAAAATGAGTTTGGGAAGTTCTATCTTACTTATTTTGTTCAGTATTTCCATAGCTGTTGCCGGACAGATATTATTAAAAATAGGTATAAACCGTATTGGAATGGTTAATTTCAGCAATTTGGATGCTCTAAAGCAGTTATTTTTCGGGGTAATAAAAAGCCCTCTGGTAATATCCGGTTTATTTTTATATGTTATTTCAGCTGCAATATGGCTGGTAGTGTTATCTGCAGTAGACCTCAGTTTTGCTTACCCATTTATTGGTTTTACATATGTAATGGTACTTGTCCTTTCAAAATTTATATTAAAAGAGGATGTGAACCCCATCCGCTGGGCAGGCGCGCTTATAATAACAATAGGCGTGATCGTAATTTCCAGAGGATGATATTTCAAACCGAAAGTAAGGTGAGATTTTTAATTGACGCAAGATGATGATCCTTTGATATCAATTATCACTGTAAATTTTAACGGTAAGAAATTTTTAGGCAATCTTTTTAATTCCATACTTGATCTTAATTATTCACGTGAAAAAATCCAGATAATAATGGTAGATAATAATTCTACGGATGGTTCTGTAAAATTTGTGAAAAAAGAATTTCCGCAGGTAGAGATAATTGCTCTTAAGGAAAATAAGGGCTATGCTGGAGGTAATAATGAAGGATTTAGCCGTTCAAAGGGGAAATATATAGCTCTTATAAATAACGATTGTGCAGTTGAAAAAGACTGGCTGTCTGAGATGCTGTCTATATTCAGGCAATCTACTGATAATTCTAAAATAGGAGTGGTGGGCTCTAAAGTAGTTTTTTATTATCATTATCTACCTCTTCAACTGATTACAAATAGCAAGAATCAAAAAGAGATGGGTGATAGTAGAAAATCCAGGAGACTGGGTGTTCAAATATATGATGTAAAAGCTGGTAATGCTGAAAATAATATTAGTTACCGAAGCATTTTAAATGAAAGTGTTAAGTATCTGGATGGATTTTATCCTGCAGAATCAGATGAAAAGGGGAAAATCTATCATTGGTCACAGGATAATGCCATTCTGGCCGTACCAATAGAGAATCTAAATAAGAACCTGGAGATACAGTTTAAGGTATCATCATATCTTTCACCCAATCATTTACAACTGGTAGTAGGTGAAGAAATATTTAAAGATTTTGAGGTTTCAAGGAAATCTAAAACTGTAAAAATAAAGATTCCAAAGAGATTTTTTGCTTACAGGAAAGACATTATCAATAGTTGCGGGATCAAGATAAATAAATCCTTTTACAGTATGGATAGGGGTTTTGAGAGTTTCGATGAAGGACAATATAACCGGGTAGAAGAAGTCTTTGGACTCTCCGGGAGCAGCTTTATGGTGGATAGAAAAATGCTTGATGAGGTCGGCAATTTTGATGAGAGCTTTTTTACCTACTATGAAGATATTGATCTATTCTGGAGATCCAGGTTAGCCGGTTGGAAGAATTTCTTTACTCCTAAATCTATTGTAAGACATTTTCACTGTGGGACCAGTAAAGAATGGTCTTATGATTTTACATATTATGTGATTAGAAATAGGCTGCTTATGATTTTTAAATGCGGTTGGCTGTTTTTGTTTATTAAGAGTTATCTGGTATTCATTTTCTCAAATATAATTAACATCTTATATTATGTTGCCGGATTGCCTGCGAGTAAAAGGCAGAAAAGAATTGATATTCCGATCAGAATTAGAATTTTCTTTGAACTTTTCTATATGCTGCCTAAGAATTTAATAAGTAGAATTAGAATAAGAACTGGCAGGAAGGTGCAGGATAGAATTATCAAAAGCTGGATGAGAAGTTTTTAACAGGGCATTTTATGAAGAAGATTGCTATTTATGATAGATACCTGTCAACAGTTGGGGGCGGGGAGCGATATAGCTGTAAGATTGCTGAAGTCTTATCCAAACAAAATGAATTTAAAGTAGATTTGATTACCGATATATTTGCTGACTTAAGAGAAGTTTCCGGGAGACTTAACCTTGATCTGGACAGGGTGAATTTAAAAATATTCCCTTTCGTATCAGAAGATTATGCCGTAAAAATCACAAAAAAATATGACCTGTTCATGAATGCTACTTATTTAAGTTCACTTCCTGCATTCAGCCAAAAAAACATATATTTGTGTTATTTCCCGACTCCTTTTGATGTGGATTTTAAATTTATTCATAAGTTTTTGCTATTTTTTTTCAGACTGCCGGTAGTAAGGTTGTTTAAACTTGCAGACAAATTACTGGAGGGTTCCAGTGAAATAGAAATAGAGGAGGGTTTATATGAGCCAAAAAGATTTTTACTGAGAAGGGGCAGCTGGAGTAGCGGCAGAGTAATTTTAAGGGTAAAAAAATCTAACCAGCCTTTAAGGCTTGGTTTTAAGAATCCTGGTACAACTGGTCTTGGTTTAATGAAAGTAAATATTAAATTATTTGGAGATAGAGCAGGGAGCGAAGGATTTTCATATAATAAGGATATTGAGCTTGGAAAAGGCGCCAGGGAGACTGCCGAAATCCCATTAAGTCTAATCAGAGGCTTTTCTGAAGTTTTAATCTCGTCTGATACTTTCATCCCTGTGGAGATTGATAGGAGTTCTAAAGATTCCAGGAAACTTGGTGTAGTTGTTTATGACAAAAGAAGGATAAGCCTTTTTAAAAAAGCTGTTCTTAAAATTTTGGGGTATATTCCTTTATTTCTTATAACTTTTCCCAGAGATTTAACATTTTTAAAAACTTACGATAAGATAATTGCCATCTCAGAATATTCCAAAAAATGGATAAAAAAACTATGGGGCAGTGAAAGCACTATTTTATTCCCCCCGGTTGATATTGATAGTTTCAAAGTGGGGAAGAAGGAAAAAATTATTTTGAGTGTGGGGAGATTTTTCCCCGAACATCACAATAAAAAGCAACTTGAATTAGCTCAAATATTCAAGCAGATACTAGAGCAGTATCCAGATGAAATGAGGGGTTATACTTTATATTTAGTAGGTGGTGTGGGGGGTAGAGCTGACCATCTGGAGTATGTAGAGAAAATAAGAGCTGCAAGCAAAAATTACCCCATAGAAATAATAACTAATATAGGCTGGAAAGAATTAGTAGAACTTTTTGCCAGAGCATATATTTTCTGGCATGCTTCAGGGATGGGTGAAGATGAAAAAGCTCATCCTGAGAAATTCGAGCATTTTGGAATAACTACTGTGGAGGCGATGGCGGCTGGATGTATCCCTGTAGTTATAAATAAGGGAGGGCAGAAGGAAATTATAAATAACGGATATGATGGATTCTTTTTTGAGGACTGGCAGGAACTTAAAGATATTACTATAAAGATAATACGTGGGGAAGTGGATGTGGAGAAGGTTAGAAAAAATGCAATTGCAAACTGCAGGAAGTTTTCTAATTCTAATTTTAAAAAGGACTTAATCTCAATAATTGGCAAAATTTTAAATTAATAATCAAAAAGAAGCAGTTTTAGGAGCATTATTGGATATCAGTATCATAATTGTAAATTATAATAGCCTGGATTTTATAAAAAAATGTATTAGCGGCATTAGAGAGCGTACTGGAAAAAATAGATTGACCTGTGAGATTTTGGTAGTGGATAATAATTCGAGTGATGGAAGTGTAGAGTATCTAAAAGAACAGGTTAAGAAAAATAATAGCTTTTATTTAATTGCAAATAAGAATAATAAGGGTTTCTCCAGAGCTTCTAATATGGGAGCGTTGAAAGCAAAGGGAGAGTATCTGCTGTTTTTAAATCCTGACACCAGGTTTATAAGCGGCAGTCTCGGAGAACTGGTAGATTTTTATAGTAAAGAGGATAGAACCGGCAGACCAGGAGTTGTGGGAGCAAAAATATTAAATTCAGACGGGACCCTGCAGTTCAGTTCCAGATCTTTTCCAACACTGGCAAGGCAGTTTTATGAGAGTTATTTTCTGTACCGGATATTTAAAAAAAGCCGTATTTTTGGTTCTTATTTTTTAAGCTGGTGGGACCACAATAGTCAGAAGGAAGTGGACTGGGTTGCTGGCTCATTTATGTTTGTTAAAAAAGATTATTTTATGGAAGCGGGTATGTTTGATGAAGATTATTTTATGTATAGTGAAGATTGCGACCTTTGCCTGAAATTATACAGAAAGGGCTATAAAAATTACTATTTTCCTTACTTTATTATAGAACACGCTGACAGCGGCATTGCTTCCAGAAATATGGCAGCAAGAGAAGCAGGAATCTGGAAAAGCAGGAGACTATATTTTAAGAAAAACTACTCTGCTGTCTATGCTGGATACTCGAGTTTCTTTTATTTGGCCGGAGTTCTAAATAGAATACTGTTATTTATAGTTTTATCTATATTTAAACCTGGAAGTAAAAATAGGGCTAGACTTGCAGCGTATTTTAGGGTTTTAAGACTATATTTCAAGGGTTAAAAATATGATAAGAGGGGATAATAAAAAAATAATACTTCCGGATGTGAGCTTTATAACCACAGTTTACAATGAGGAAAAAAGCATTATCGAATTTCTTGAAAGTTTAATGGAACAAATTTATCTGCCCGGTGAGATAATTATGGTTGATGGTGGTTCAAAAGATAGAACTTTTGAGATTACTTTAGGATTTTTTAAAGACAAAGCCTCCCAAAAAAATGGTGATTATAGAACAGTATTAAATAACAGAAATGACAGCACCAGAGATAAAACAAATAAAAGAAACAACAAATCTATTGTAAATGTCAGAATAATTAAAAAAAGTGGGGCAAATATTTCACAGGGAAGAAATATTGCTATAAAAAATGCCTCTGGCAGGATTATTTGCGTAAGCGATGCTGGTTGCATTCTGAATAAAAATTGGTTGAAAGAAATTACCAGATTTTATGATGATACTTCATGTAATGTAGTTGGTGGCCTGAACCTGCCGTTTTGCCGGAATTTTATACAGAAGTGTCTTGCTGTCTGTGTTGTGCCTGCAAGGGGAGAAATAAAAGTTGAAAAATATATGCCCTCATCCAGAAATATAAGTTTTAAAAAGAAAGTCTGGATTGATGTTGGCGGTTATCCTGAAAATATGGATTATGGTGAGGATATGAAATTTGATTTTAATATAAAAGCTGCGGGTTGCAGGATAAGATTTAATCCTGATGCTGTCGTTTACTGGAAAATGAGAGAAAATCCTGTTCAAATATTCTGGCAATTCTTCGGATATGCAAAAGGTGATGCGATGGGCAGGATGTATCCCGTCCGTCATCTTATAAGGTTTAGCGCATTTTTTACCCTTTTAATTATTTTGATTGGTGCATTCTGTTTAAGCAAATGGATTCTGGTTATACTGGCACCGCTTTTTGTAGCTTATGTCTTCAAACCCTACAGCAAGTTAGTTAATGGCTGGAGCAGTAATGGAAGTTGCAGTTTTTATGGAGTGGAAAAATTTTTATCTATCCTTTTTATACCTCTTTTACTTCTACAAATTGACCTTTCAAAGATGTGCGGCTATATTTATGGCCTTTTTAAAAAAATTATTATAGAATAAATATATATTTTTTTAATAATTGTTTATAAGTATTTTTAAAAGTATTTAAATTTTTTTGAATTTGTTTTATAATATAACCTAAAATATAAAATTTAATCATTTTATTATAGATATTTTTAATTAAATATGAGATAATAATAAATAATAATTATTTAATATATTTTTATAAACTAATAAAAATTAAGTGGTATCCTAAAAAGATGAAAAATATCAAAGGAGTGAAAAATGGATTATGGGGATGAAGTAAAAAAAATTGATACCAATGAGTTAAGAGTTAATCTTACAAAGTATTTAACCGAAAATTTAGGTGATACTATATATATAACCAGGTATAACAGGTTGGTAGCAGAAATCAGAGTATATACTGAAGATACCAGAAGAAAAACCGAGCTTAGAATTGCAAGGAAAATGCTTGAAGCCGCAGATAGAGAGAAAAATCAAAGGGAGTAGCAGATTAACTGGAATTATTGGTTATTATTAATTTAAAATAGCACAGAGTTCGTAAGTGACTGTATGTGCTATTTTGTTTTCTAATTTAAGATTTTCAAGCTGGAATAGACATTCGAAAATATTTTGTTTGTCACTTGCCTTTTTCTATTGCTAGGATTAGAATTTGTTAATTAATAAAAAAATTTAAAGATTTAAACATTTGATTTTTAAATAAATGAGAGTTTTACTTGTTTACCCCGATATTAATATTAGGGGAGGCGCTCTAAGTTATCACTATGGACTCGGCTCTCTATCTGCAGTGCTTAAAAAGGCAAACCATCAGACTTCTCTTCAATACCTTTATGGAAATTATGACCCTAAACCACTTATCCAGAAAATTAAAGAATATAAACCAGATATAATAGGCATTACAACTGTCAGCTTTCAATATAAATATATTAAGAGACTACTGCAAGACATAAGTCATTTTGGAATTTTTACAATATGCGGCGGGCCGCATATATCTCTTGCCCCTTATGAACTTGAGACAGCAGAATACCTGAATGCGATCTGTGTAGGAGAAGGAGAATATGCTCTACTTGAACTGGTAAATGCTCTTGAACAAAACAGGGATGTAACAAATATAAAGAATATTTGGGTAAAAAAAGACGGTAGAGTTTATTCGAATCCTTGCAGGCCCTTTATTGAAGATCTTGATAGCCTGCCATTTGTTGACAGGGAATTATTTGATTTTCAAAAGATAGTGAATTCTGACTATGATAGAGCAGAATTTATGGCTTCAAGAGGATGCCCTTATAGTTGTACGTATTGCAGCAACAGCGGACTCAGAAAAGTTGCTGAAGGAAAGTATGTAAGATTCAGGAGTATAAAAAATGTAATTACTGAGATAAAAGATGTTATTTCAAGATATAAAGTGAAGTCAATATATCTAAATGATGATGTATTTACAATAAATAAAAATTATGTTGAAGAATTTTGCAAAACATATGGCAGAGAAATAGAACACCCGTTTGAAATAAATACCCGCGTTGAAAACCTGTCACTGCCAATTCTTCAAATGCTTAAGAATGCCAGATGCTACAGGATTGCCATGGGTCTTGAGCAGGGAGATGAGAAATTTAGAAAGGAAGTTTTAAACAGACCTATGAGCAACCGGAGGATTGAAGAAGCTTTTACACAGGCAAAGCAGGTTGGACTGAAAACAAAGACATTTAATATAGTTGGGTTTCCTTTTGAAACTTATGATATTCACATGAGTACGGTTATGTTAAACAGAAAAATTCAGCCTTCAAGCATAGTCATTTATATTTTTGAACCTTATCCTGGTACTCCTCTATATGAAGCCTGTATAAAAAACAACTTTATTGAAAAACAAAGGGAGGATGAAGAATTTGTATCCAGGACTGATACCATCTTAAAACTTCCAATGTTCCCTCGAAAACAAATATTAAGCTGTTACAGAAGATTCCCATGGAGAGTTTATCGGGGAAAATCATTAAAGAGAGCACTGTTATTTAAAATTTATTATTCTAAATACGGGGAATTCATTATAAAGCTTATGTCTCCTTTTAAAAAGTATATACAGAGATTTGCAATAAAGGGTAACTGACATACTATTTTATATTCCAATCAATAACAGCACTGCGATTGTATTTTGTTTGACTTGATAAATAATTATGCTAATATATAGAAAAATTCAAGCAATGAAGTTTACTGCTGAGTATTTCAGTTAGATTTATGAGTTTTAATAAACAAAAATATAGTTCTACGAAAAAGCTGATTAGCATGTTCCTCTGGCTAAAAGATAACTCCTGCTGGCAAAGCTTGTAAAAGCCTGGCTGATAGGATTTTTTACTTTTGTCTAAAATCTTTTTTATTTTTAAGTAACTTCTTTAGATATTCAATTTATATTAACAAATAAAAAAAAATAGCAAAAAATTCAAAGAGTATTTCCATACAAGCCAGGCAAAAGAGACAGGAGAACCTTTATCGAAGTACTCTTTTGTTTTATGTCAGATAGTAAAGGAAATTTTTAATTATCTGAA
>VGAU01000014.1 GCA_016870675.1 Actinomycetota bacterium
CCTTTATGCCAAGCATATCATATATTTGCTGATGGTTGGTCTCAGGAGTTGAAGATAACCTTATATGATGAATTTTTCCTTCAGAGTCTACCATAATAACAGTGGTTCGCATGTGTGTTGAAAGCTCATCTCTTATGGTAGACCATTTTCTTGTATCACCTTTATCCTTTAACGCTAGCTCTATTGTATTTAGAAGATGATAGGCTAAAACTGATATAAAAAGATGGGCCCTGCACCTTTCTTCTTTGTGATAATATACAGGTCTTAGCCCAAGATCAGTTTTTAGTGAGCCAAATGCAGCCTCTACGCGGGATAGACTATGATATGATTTTAAGATATCTTTTGCACTCATATCAGAATGTGTTGTCTCTATTACATAGCAACCTGTAAGTGTGTTTCTTTCCTCTCTTTTTTTATCCTTTTTTAATATGATAAGGTCTGCTGCCTTTTTGTTATCAAAATCAGCAACAATTTTTAACTCGTAGTATTTTGCTACAGTTGGATATCTTGCCATAATGCGTCCTATCCTTGTAGCTACCTTGGACAGTAGTATTATATTCTTTTTGGCAATGGACAGTTTAAGAGCATTTGCATCTTCTAAGAATCTTTTTTCCTTAAGGGCATCCATAGCATCTTCTTTTGCCTTGCGCTCCTTGCTTGCAACAAGAAGCTTTACAAGGCTTTCCTCTTCTATCTTCTTAAAATAAATAGTCTGCTCATCCTTTTTAATACTTTCAAAGCCGGAAAGGTTTTTGAAGTGTTCTACATAATCTTTCTCATGCGAGCATCTTTTAACCACCATGTATGGATAAGCTCTCTCTTTTAGCATAGCAATATTTTTTTCTGTAGCAATTCCCTTGTCTGCAACTATTGTGGGTTTTTCAAAAAACAGGGTTTTACTGCAGTCTCTCTCAAGTCTGTCAAGCTTATTTACGATACCCTTTATCATAAACAAACTTTCCTAAATTTATGAACAACAGGATATCCAATACGAAAGAATACAAATATTTTATCAGGAAATTTATGCCTGGCTTTCTGAGCAGTATCTAACTCATCTTCTCCGATAAAATAATTACCAGATTCTACTTCAATAGCTACTATCTTTCCTTTATTCTTTTTGAATTCAGGTTGGAGTTTTTTATAAATAGCTGTGAAATAACATTATTTAGCTCAAGTGTACCAGGCTTTTTAGTAGAAGCATTGTACTGCCCAAATCTTTAATAGATACTTCTATTTCTCATTTATCCTCTTTTACATAATTTTTTCTATTACTGCAAAATTCAACAATACGTAGTTAGGACGTGTTCACTGGAGTGTCTTGTTTGACTTTATAGAGCCTAAAAACTCTGGAATAGTATAATTAAAGATACATACCTTACCGGGCAAATTAAAAAAAGCAGGGGTGCAATGTTTATATCGCTTGCTAAAGACTATGCTAGAAAAAATAATATGAATCTAAATTTTAGGTAGAAATAGTGTTTTTGGTTATAACATTTATTCGGGAGAGAATTGGAAATGATTTAAGGAAATTATTATAATAAATTCTTACATCTTATTTCTTTTATAATCTAAAGAAAAGAAATATAATAAAAGTATATATATGTAGTGGAGGATAGACAATAAAATGAACGAAAAGGAATTATTATATAGGATTACTATTGATCCAAAGATAATGGTTGGAAAGCCAACTATTAGAGGATTAAGAATAACTGTGGATCAGATTCTAAAGGCACTTGCAGCAGGTATAAGCACTGATGAATTATTAGAAGATTATCCAGAATTAGAGAAAGAAGATATTGAAGCTGCTCTTCTTTATGCAGCTGAATTGGTGGAGGAAGAGAAAATATACAAAATAGGTGTTTAAGCATGTCTACTTCTGATCTAAAATTTCTTGTTGATGTTGGTGTAGGTAAAAAAGTTGAAGATTTTCTGTATAAAAGCGGTTATGATGTTTTATTTACCTGTAAGAAAAATAAATCCTAGAATGAGTGATTCTGAGATAATTGATATTGCTGCTAAGGATAATAGGATTATTATTACAATGGATAAAGACTTTGGAGAACTTGTTTACAATTCAGGTCTAATACATAAGGGTATTTTGCTTTTAAGAACTGAAAATTGTAGTAGTGATAAAAAAGTAAAAATTCTCTCAGAAATTTTAATAAATTACTCAAGTGAATTGGAGGAAAATTTCTGCGTTTTTTCAAAAGATAGACTCAGAATTAGGAGAAAACGAAAATAGTTATTCTGGCTTCTATTTATTAGAGAGTAAAATCAAGAAAATCCATCTTTTTATTTTGCATGGATTTAAAAATAAAACAAATAAAATTCCCAAAGGGTGAATGATGTTTAAATATGAGATTATTATTTATTGGAGCAAAGAAGATGAGAAATATATTGCGGAAGTACCCGAACTGCCAGGATGTATGGCGGATGGGTCATCTGATAAAGAAATCCTTAAAAATATTACTCAAATAATTGAGGAATGGATTGAAACTGCAAAGGAATTAGGCCGTAAAATTCCAGAACCTAAGGGACATTTGATATATGTTTGATAGAATGCGCCCGATATTTAGTGCTCCTATTTTGAGTATAAAGTTTATTAAAAACTCCTTATCTCTGTTTTTTAAATCTTTATTATTTTCTGGCTTATTGAATAGTTGTTCATACACTTCAATACATTTCTTTCGTTAAAGCAAGGTAATTATGAAATTCTCAGTCCGGGTTTCTTATCCAGAAAGCGGAAAATATAACTGGTTTGAAGCTATTAAAACCTATAAAAAAATAGGCTTTGTAGAAGTTGCGTTCCTCGATCCTGAATTATTTCTAAATGTGCAATTAAAAGATATTATTATGCCTTTTGAAAAAAGCAATATTAAGGTTTCATCCATACACTTCACCCAGTTTAATCTATCCAAACTTGATTTATTTTTAAAAGTCTTTAATAAAACAGCAAGAATTGCAGGATTACTAAACTGTGACCTTATAGTAATTCATCCAAGCATGGGTAAGCATGATGAAGTAAAAAGTTTTTTAAATGAAAAAATAGATCCGGTTCTGGAAAGGGAAGGATTATATTTATGCTTGGAGACTTTTGAAAGCAAAAGAAGAATATTTGGGGGCATAGACCAGATGTTTAAATTCTGTAAAGATACCCGCTGTCACCGTATTTGCTATGATTTTTCTCATATACATAAAGAACAAGAAGAAATACTTGAAGACCTTAAAGAAAACATAGATATTATAAAAATCTTTCATTTATCAAATAGAATAATAAACAGCATAAAGCAGCATTATCCTGTATATTACTCTGAAGAAAAGATAGCTCTGGATTTTGATAAGATATTATCTTTTCTCGGGAAAATTAAATATAGAGGTCATTTAGTGTTGGAGTATTTACCTCAGTTTCATTCACAATTATTGCAGGATGGATTAAAACTAAAAAATTTATATGAGGAAAAATAATTATATTTAAAAAGGCTAAAAGTAGGCATTATCGTGGTTGGTACTAACAAAAATAAAAGGGATATCGAATGGAAAGAGGCTAAAAAGAAATGCCGTTTAAATGAGAAACTATACAAATGGCTAAAGAGCTGGGTCTAAATCCTAAAAGTCTTATAAAAAACATTCCCAATAAGAACCAAAGTTGGAAAAAGCCTGTATATTTATGGATTCGCGAAATGTATTGGAAACGTAATTATGATAATAAAAAAATATATTCATAAGAACTTGCTTTAGCTCCCCGTAAGTATAAAGCAGGAATATATGACGGGATTTATGATCTCTATAAAAAAATAAAGGATTTTTTATAATAAGAAACACAAAGTAGCAGTAAAAGATAGTATAAGTGTGCAAAACTTAAAGGGATAAAATCTATTTTGCAGCAGGCTCTAAGGTAGGAAATCTAGTTTTCCCTAAAAATCTGTATAATCAATATCTATATAATCATCACAGGCAAAGCCATCGAATGTATCAGCTGCAGCAAGTACCCTGGGAGGGGACTTATCCCTTTTAAATTCATATATGCCCAGATAATCCAGTATTTTCTTTATCACATATAGTCTTCAATAAAGGCAATAATTCTCATATTCCCACCACATTTTTGGGGCAGATTAGGAGATCAACTTCATATATCTTCTTTATAAGATGCGCCCAGAATTTATTGCAACCCTTTATGTACTCGTCATCTGTAATAATAAAATCTGCCCCGTCACTATTTTGCCTTTTCCTTCTGCCCCTTAAGACATTGCTATAAAAACCGAGGTACCTAACCATTTGTTCGCTCTTATTGGGAAGCTTCATCTTTGCGATTGGCTTTAATAATATGACTTACTTCAGCATGCATTGATGTCTTCATAATAATCTCCGTTTTGTTTATTCATAATTAAATCCCTCTAATATATAATAACATTCGCCTCTAAGGGCGTGCTTCAATCTTTATCATTTATGTCCATCTACATAAACACTAACCACATACCCTTCGAGAAATTCATCCTCTCCCAAACCATCTAAAATAGCTCTGCCTAGCGGGTCTTTTGTATCGGGGTCAATGCATTCAGATGAACCTTTGACTGTAATTCTTACATCCTTCAACCCGGATGCCTCAACAATCCTTTTATACTTGTCAATAATTACTGCTCCTCCAACACAACCCACATAAGCTTCAATGCTCTCCTGAATTCTCTTAGGAAGACTCTTGAGAAGGGCAATATCAGAAATTGCTATTCTGCCACCCGGCTTTAAGACTCTATAGACCTCCCGGAAGACTCTTTGTTTATCAGCCGATAGGTTGATAACACAATTACTTATTACCACATCAACAGAGTTGTCCCCCACAGGTAAATTTTCAATTTCTCCAAGTCTAAATTCAATGTTTTCATAGTTACCTTTCAGGGCATTTTCTCTTGCTTTCTCAAGCATTTCAGGGGTCATATCCACACCAATAACCTTACCTTTTACACCTACTTTATTAGCAGCTAGAAAGCAATCAAAACCGGCACCTGAACCAAGATCCAATACTGTTTCTCCTTCTTTAAGTGATGTGTAAGCAATTGGATTCCCACAACCCAGACCCAGGTTAGATCCTACCGGAACTTCTTTTATATCCTTTTCTGTATATTCAATACTTTTACTAATCTCATCAAAGTTATTATTCTCGCTACAACTGCAGGAAGTTTTATTGTCACAACAATTACTGTATTGCTTTGCAATTCTGCCGTAGCTTTCTCTAACTAGTTTTTTAATGTTTTTATCTTTCATTTTATTTACCTCCAGAAAAATACAAATATATTTGTTTAAAATTAAATTGTTCCCTATTGTAGTAAGTACTGCTGGTTAAATATATTACTTAGAGTCCTTTTATTTTATTATCGTTCCCAGCAAATCTATTACTAAACCGGAAAGATTTTCAGCTTTAATTAAGGCTATGCAGCAGAATTTCCCCTCTTTCTTCAAACTTACAACAGCCAGTTTATCTCCAGCTTTAATATTAGCTTTCTCTCTTATTTCTTTTGGCAGCACCATTTGTCCTCTCTCATCAACTGTTATTACAGATTCAACATTACAGCAATTTTCTTTATTATTTTTTCCAGCCAATTTATACTCCTTTTTAGTAAGTTAGAAAATACATATAATACTGAAAATTAAGAATATTCTAAAAAATAAGTATTGTCAATATTATTTTATATTTAAAAAATAAATACAGCGGACTTTCAAATCTGGATATTGTCAATACTGGGCACACTTTAATAAATGAGTTAAGTATAATTATTCCTTTTGTTTCGAAGCTATTTCCCCGGTCATCACTAATCAGATGTACTATTATTGCTGGCCGGTTGCAGTATACTGCTTTTTTCTTAACGTAAACAATAAGATAAAAATGAGAGCCACATCTATGGCAATCAGAATGAAAGTGTTTGTTGCAATGTCAGCCCAACCTCCACCTTTCTGACTTAACTCGACAATGGGTTGGGTGACATAATAGGTTGGAAATATTTTACCAATCCACTCCGGAATCTGTGGGAACAGGTAGATGATAGCAGGGGCGAAAAGTATAATTCCGGCAGATTTCCAGATAGCAAATATGGTAGTGAAGTCTTTTGCATAGACTCCGAGCAACATTCCAAGCTCAGCTGCCATTACAGCACCGAGTGCCAGTACTATTATCAGAAGTATAGGTTCGGTACCAAAAGCCTTATTTAGTACCAGAATCAAGATGCCCATAAAGAAACTTAGAATAAAGCCAAGTATTCCTTTAGCCAGAAAAATATCTTCAATTGATGTTGGAGTTACTATCAATGCCTGTATTGTCCTCTTCTCTTTTTCTGTGGCTACCGAGGTTGACGGTAACATGAGCCCACCCAGAAATACTGCCATAAGTACGATGAAGGGAAGCAGTCGGTCATTCCACGGAATGCTCGCCTTGTCACCCAGGGTAATTGTTTCTATTTCGATAGGAGATTTTTGACCGGTCAGCTCTCTTACCGTGTTAGCTATTGTCACTCCTATTATGGTGCGGCTCTTTGCCATGCTCTCTCCCCAGATAAAAGCTTTGATTTCTGTCCTCTCTCCCCGCATAACGGAGTTGTCAAAACCGGAAGGTATAACGATACCGATATCAACAGCACCGATTTCAACTGCTCGTTTCATATCAGAAATGGTATTGTATTCAAGGTTATCTATCGAATTGAGGTCATCAAACATGGAAACTAATTGAGATCTACCCTCATCCAAAATACCCAGCCTGGGTTTCTCGGCAAGCCATGTACCAAATATAAGTGAGATGATAATTGAAATAATAATTGGTCCTACAATAGAAAAAACTAGTATGTAATTCCTGGAGCCATAGAGAAACTCCTTACTCAATAGCACGCCCATACGTCTGATACTCATTGAAATTTCCTCCTCAATATATAAATACCAGCCCAGAATATGGCTGCTGTAAAACCAAAAAGTATTAAAAGATTAACCCAAACATCTCCCCAACCAGATCCGAAGTTAGCGGCACGGTGCACTGTATCGACCAGGTAGTAGGAGGGAATAATCTTAACCCAACCGGTGATTGCACCTGGAAACATCACTGTGAACGATGGAATTATGAGGATAATGAGAATAGGAAAACTCCAGGCCAGCACTGACATAAAATCCCTTGCCCTGGCTGATATGAGAAAACTAACTCCTGTAGCAAGCGCCGCTCCCAATAACAGAGACACCAGGATAATCAACGGTTGCCTATTCATGCCGCCTATGATGGCCATGATTAGCACTGCCTGAACAAATGCCAGACCTATGCCAGAGATGCTTTTAGCTATAAAAATATCGGTAACTGTTGTAGGAGTAACCAGCAGGGCTTGAGCAGTACGCCGTTCTATTTCTTCACTTATAAGATTTGAGAGACCGAGGATTTCCATCATGATGATAAAGATAGCCAGCAGTGGGCGCAGGCGGTCGCGTGGAGGTATCAGTGTACCGGTCATATCCTGCCCCAGTATCTCCTCTGATACGTCAAAGGCCAGAGGCTGCCCCGTCTGCATATAGGCAAGTTCTCTGACGACAACCTCCATAGCGTCTTTTATTTCCTGTGGGGCGTCCGGAGTAAAATATAAGTTTACCCTGGGTTTTTGGTTTGAACTGAGCTTTTCCGCTACATCTACCGGGATTGATATACCTACCACATAGCTACCATCGAGTACTGCTTCTTTTAGCATCTCCTCAGATTCTACAGGTGAGATTTCCAGACCCTCTTCGTCTATCTGAGTAAAAACAGGGAGTGAAACCGGAGAATACAGTCCAATTTTTAGATTTTCATCAACTGAGCTCGGCATAACAAAATAGATAACAAGATAGAAAATGAGACCGACAAAAGTTAATATTATAATTGCTCTTTTCCTGAAGAAAAGGGATAAGTCCTTAGAGACCAGAATACTTATTATGTGTATGTTCATTCGACGAGGCCCCGTCCTGTAATCTTGATGAATATGTCTTCCAGAGTGGCTTCCTTGCTATGGATAGTGACTACATTCTCTTGAGAAAAAAGTTCCTTAACACTGCCCGGCGTCTCTGCTGTGTCCAGAGCAATCTCACGGTCTTCAAGTTTACCGCCTGGTGTAATTACCTTTGCTTTAAGGGCACGTTTGCCATATTGCTGCTTGAGATTAAGCGGTGTATCCAGAGCCACAATCCTGCCCTGGTTCATGAAAGAAACCCGGTCGGAAAGTTTATCGGCCTCCATCATATCATGGGTAGTAAGAAACACGGTGGCTCCTCTCTCCCGTTCCTGGATAATAATGTTATGGATAGCCTTGGACGAAGTTGGATCAAGTCCTGCGGTCGGCTCATCAAGAAATAGAATCTGAGGCTGGTTCACTATTGACCTTGCTACCATAAGACGTTGCTTCATTCCCTTAGAATAAGTCTCAACCCGGTCTTTCCCTCGTCCCTCCAGGCCGACACGATTTAATAATACATTAGCATCAAACGATTTGATGCCAAAGAGACATGCAAACAGGTTCAGATTTTCAATAGCCGTCATCTGCTCATACAGATTAGTGGTTTCAAAACAAACACCAATATCTACTTTCACTTTTTTCACATTTTCAGCAACATCCATGCCGAGTAAAATAGCCCGGCCACTTTTGGGTTTCATCTGTCCCGTCAGTATATTAATTGTAGTTGTCTTGCCGGCGCCATTAGGACCAAGAAAGCCCAGGATTTCCCCCCTGGCTACTTTGAAGTTAATATGATCCACAGCAACCAGGTCGCCATAGCAGTAGGTCAAATCCTCGGCAACAATCGCATAGTCAGACATCTTATTTCCCTTCCCTTTAAGGTAATGGCTCTACACTTTAATATTGTCAATTAATGTATAGCAAATACATTGTACTATTTTTATGAAAACTGCGTAAGGAAAAATGTAATTTAATATGTCAATAAAAAGTTTGAATTATATACTTTTAGAAAGTTAAACTATTAAACTTCTTTATTTAGAGCGGAGATTATTTAATTAAGGTGAAGATTTAAGGTGAAGAAAAATGTTAGTAGATTTTAAAAGAAAAATTATCGCTGATGTATAGAAACCCCAGACACCCATCTTTAAGAGTTAAAAAGATTCAGGGGCAGGAAGATATCTTTGAATCCAGTATAACAATGGATATTCGAATGACCTGGCAATATATTAAAAAGGATGTGATTCTACTTAGAAAAATCGGTAGACACGATACTACTATATAATTGGCACTAGCCTTATGACAGGGGCTTAATATACTTTAAAGTCATCAAAATATACAATGTTATTACCATTAACTATTGCCCCTAAAATAATAGTGTCAAAATCTGGGTATGATGAAAGATTAAAATATATCATTAATTATTTAACAAGGCACTAGTTTCTATTTAATAAAATTATTATTTAGGTTTATATTGGTAATTTTTTATTCCACTGAAAATTCCACAGTTTCTATCAGTTCATTATTCAGGTAAACCATTGCGTTATATCTTCCTGATTGGAAACCCTGATCATTAGTCAAATTAAAGCCCACACCCATATATCCTGAACCAGATTTATCAGTAGTGACATCAGTGGTGCTGATTTCTTCTCCAGTCTCTAAATAATTCAATTTAGCGGTTATTTTATCTTCCGGAGTCATGTTGTTGATTTTAACTGATATATAGATGGCCTGGGTTCCTGATGGAAAAGTATCTATAGGTTCTATAGGCTTGGCACTACTATCCACATTTTTACAAACAGTAATTTCTTCGATTTCTACCGGGCCCAGTGTACATCCAATAAATGATGCGAAGACAAATGCTGCAATGAGAGTGGAAATTACTATTTTGGTTTTCATATTTAAGTCCTTTTTTATATAATTATTTTATTGCCTTTTTTAGCTAATAATAGGAGAAATTCCTTTTTTTGTAAATGAGAGAGCTATATAAATATTGAAGTATACAATATTATGAGTTATAAATATGGATAAACAAATATTATATGTATTATATGATTATATGCAGCAGGGGGTTTTCAGGAATACGTTATGGAAGATTATGAGAAAAGGGAAAAGCTAAAGGAGTTTTTCCTTAAGATCAAAAACTGCGAGGAATGCGAGCTTTCCAGGAGCAGAACTAGGTTCGTCTTTGGAAGTGGCAATGCCTGCACACTTGTCATGTTTGTGGGAGAAGCCCCGGGCAAGAATGAAGATTTGCAGGGGCTGCCTTTTGTCGGACAGGCAGGAAAATTACTTGATGAGCTGCTTGATTCAATTGGATTTAACAGGAGCGAAGTTTTTATCGCAAATATTTTAAAATGCAGGCCTCCGGGCAACAGGGATCCAAGAATAGAAGAAATAAATACCTGCAAGGGTTATCTGCTGGAGCAGATAAAAATAATTGATCCTAAAATAATCTGTACCCTTGGTAAATTTTCCACACAACTTCTACTTAATACCGATAAGGGTATAAATACTCTCAGGGGCAAGGTATTTAAAGTTGACAGCCGTATTATTATGCCTATAAATCATCCCGCAGCTGTTCTTTATACACCATCCAGGATGGAAATTTTAAAGCAGGATTTTAAGAAAATAAAAATGCTAATTGACTCTGATGGTGAAATACCTGCTTGCGAGGAAGATATTTCAAGCCTGGAATCTGAAAATACCGGTGACAAACAGAATAAAGATGAACAATTAGGGCTCTTTTGATATGCAAATTGAGATTATTTCAAATTCTTCTATTTTTACCAAAAACCTCGGAAAAAAATTATCCAGAGTTATCTCAAAAGGGGATATTGTTCTTTTCTCAGGAGAGCTGGGCGGCGGGAAAACAACTTTTATCTCAGGTATAGCGGAAGGATTTGACCTAAAGGAAAATCTTTCAAGTCCAAGTTTTACCATATTGAATGAATACAGTATTGATAACCGGAGAAAGTTCATACACGCTGATTTATACAGGTTGGAAAATACCGGCGAGATAAATGGAATTGGCCTTGATGATTACCTGTATGACGATATTTCAATTGTATGTATAGAATGGGGAGACAAAATAAAAGATTATATTGAAAAAGAATATTTAGAAATAAATTTGAGTTATCTGATAGATAAGAGCAACATTCCCACAAAAAGGAAGATAATTTTTAACAGCAGCAGCCAGTACTGGGATCTGAGACTGGCAAGGTTTAAGAAAATACTGGAGAAGAGCGGCGAATAGTATTATGAATATCTTAAGTGTTGATAGCAGCACCGGGAGGTTAAGTGTTGCTGTAAATCAAAATGAAAAGTTGTTATCAGAGACAGCTGATAATAACAGCATGAAGCATATGGTAAATATAATGGGCTTACTGGGCCAGGCTTTATCCAGAGCCAAACTTACCATAAAAGATATAGATGTTTTTGGTGTAAATGTTGGCCCTGGTGATTTTACAGGCACAAGGATAGGGGTTAGCGTTGTAAAAATTTTATCCTGGCTGGAAGGGAAGCCTGCTTTTGGCATAAATTCGCTGGATATTTTTGCACTTGGCATTAGCTATAGAAACAGTAATTTTATTGTCCGTTCCCTAAAAAAAAATATCCCGGTACTGGTGATGCCCTGTCTTGATGTAAGAAAAAGCGAAGTTTATTTTGCCTTTTATAATGTGACTTCTGAGGTCAATGATGGGGATAAATATCTGGTTAGGATTGGAACTGGAGGCAGGCATTACTTTATAAGTAAAGCAGGGGAAAATTTTTTAGTTCGCAATTACGACCTGAAAGATTTGTTAAATGGATTAACAGAAAACGGAGTTTTAAAAATACCGGATTGCGGAAGTGGATATAGAAATCCTGAAATATTAATTGGAGGAAACTGCTGTATAAATTATGGAAAAATGTTATCTAATATAGCCAGGCAAAATAAAATTTTTAATCTGGATAAAAAAACTACTTACCCCCGGGCAAGGCATTTAAATATTTGTGCTTATTTTAATGCGGTAAGGAAAGTAAAGGCTAAAAATCTTGTTCCCGTCTATGTCAGGGAATTTGTGCCTTTTGGCGGTTAGTATATTGTCCTGAATAAGCATTTGGCCGGTAAGAAAATTAATATGGTATTTTGAAAAATGGACGCTATAAGAGAGAAGAACAAAAAAGACATATATATACTGGGCATTGAGACTTCATGCGATGATACCTGCGCTTCAGTTGTCAAGAATGGCTTGGTAATACTTTCCAATGTAGTTTCTTCTCAAAATGAGATCCATAAAAAATATGGCGGCGTTGTACCTGAAATAGCATCAAGGAAGCATATAGAAGTAATAGATATTGTTATAAATGAAGCACTGGAGAGATCCGGTATTAATCTTGATAAGATTGATGCAGTCAGTGTTACTAACAGGCCTGGTCTTATAGGCTCCCTGCTGGTAGGGGTTGGAGCGGCTAAAGCCATAAGTTATTCAAAAAATATACCGCTTGTGGCTGTAAACCATCTTAAAGCCCATATCTATTCTAATATTCTGAAAAATCCTGATATAAAGGGCGGGTTTATAGGGCTTGTTGTTTCTGGAGGTCATTCAAGCTTGTATTTTGTGGATAGTGACTGGAATATAAAAGGAATAGGGCATACTGTGGATGATGCAGCAGGAGAGGCATATGATAAAATTGCAAGGTACTTGGGTCTTGGTTACCCTGGAGGTCCTATTATTGACAGGCTATCTAAAAGGGGAGATCCTTATTATATAAATTTCCCAAAACCTATGATGGATAGCGGAGACTTTAATTTTAGTTTTAGCGGGCTTAAAACATCCTTAATATATAGAACAAAAAAAGACAAAAAGCTTACAGCTAGAAAAAATATTCCCAGTCTTGCTGCAAGTTTCCAGAAATCAATAGTTGATGTTTTAACTGAAAAAACCATTAAAGCCGCTAGTAAATTTGGTGTAAAAAATATCCTTATTAGCGGAGGCGTTGCTGCAAATAGCAAACTCAGGGAAGAGTTTTTGAAAAAAGGAAAAGAAAATAATATTAAAATCTTTATTCCCCCTCTTTACTTATGCATGGATAATGCAGCAATGGTTGCTTGTCTGGGATATTATAGATATTTAGAGAGCAGATTCGATGACCTGGAAGTTGATGTTTATTCAAGAAGCGATATCTAATTAATTTCTGTTTCATGGCTACTTTTGTGGTTTTTATTTAATCATATTTTAAAAACAAAAAATTTTTAAGTTTTATTCTTGATTTTTTAATTTCATTATAATATCATTTCTAAGTGTTAGCAGTCTAATGAAGGGAGTGCTAATTTATTTTTATGTTTTTGCATAAATGTATAATATATTTTAGAAGGAGGAAAAGTAATGGGATACAGACCACTTGGTGACAGACTATTGGTGAAACCAAAGCCTAGTGAAGAAAAAACTAAGAGCGGAATCGTTCTTCCGGATTCTGCAAAGGAGAAACCCCAGGAAGGCAAAGTAATTGCAGTTGGTGAGGGAGCAAAGGATGAAAAAGGAAAGAAAATTCCTATGGAAGTAAAGGTTGGAGATGTTGTTCTTTATTCCAAGTATTCAGGGACGGAAGTAAAAATTGACGGTGAAGAACATCTGATTATAAAAGAAAGTGATGTTCTGGCAATTGTGAAATAAAAGTTTTATTTTAAAAAGGAGGTAAAAAGGTAATGGTTAAAGAGCTTAAGTACGATGAGGTTGCAAGAAGAGCCCTGGAAAGGGGCGTAAATATGATAGCAGACGCAATTAGGGTCACTCTTGGACCTAAAGGTAGGAACGTAGTGCTGGATAAAAAATATGGTACTCCTACAATTACTAATGACGGCGTAACTATCGCAAGGGAAATTGAAGTTGAAGATGTTTTTGAAAATGCAGGAGTTCAGCTCTTGAAGGAGGTTGCAACTAAAACTAATGATGTTGCAGGAGATGGTACCACTACAGCAACACTTCTGGCGCAGGCAATGGTAAAAGAAGGATTAAGAAATGTAGCCGCAGGAGCTAATCCGTTACTGTTAAAAAAGGGAATAGAAGAGGCAGTTAATATAGTAGTGGATCAGATTGGACTGATGAGTCAGGATATTGCTACAGATAAAAAGAAAATAGCCGAGGTTGCAGCTATTTCTGCAGCAGACGATACAATCGGGCATACAATAGCCGATGCAATGGACAAAGTAGGCAAAGATGGAGTTATTACTGTTGAGGAATCAAACAAATTTGGTATCGAGATAGAACTAGTTGAAGGACTGCAGTTTGATAAAGGATATCTTTCTCCATATATGGTAACTGATGCTGAAAGAATGGAGGCAGTTTTAAATGATCCTTATATTCTTATTGCGAACCAGAAGATAGCGGCAGTTGGAGATTTAATCCCTATCCTTGAAAAAATTCAGCAGTCTGGCAAACCACTTCTTATAATTGCTGAGGATGTTGAAGGAGAAGCATTGGCAACTATTGTGGTTAATAAGCTTAGAGGCACCCTTACTGCACTTGCAGTAAAAGCTCCTGGATTCGGGGATAGAAGGAAAGCTATGCTGGAAGACATCGCCATAGTAACTGGTGGAAAAGCAATAAGTGAAGAGATTGGTGTAAAATTAGAAAACGTTACTCTTGATATGCTTGGTTCTGCCAGACAGGTTAAGGTAGATAAAGAAAATACAACTATTGTTGAAGGGAAAGGCACTGCAAGTGATATAAAAGGCAGAATAAAACAAATCAAAAATGAAATAGAGCAGAGTGATTCAGATTTTGACAAAGAAAAACTTCAGGAAAGGCTGGCAAAACTCGCAGGCGGTGTGGCAGTAATAAAAGTTGGTGCTGCAACTGAAGTAGAACTAAAAGAGAAAAAGCACAGGATAGAAGACGCCCTGTCGGCTACCAAAGCTGCAGTTGAGGAAGGAATTGTTTCAGGAGGAGGAGTAGTGCTTATAAATATAATTCCGAAAATTGATCTCAAAAAGTTTGATGGTGATGTTAGAACAGGTGCAGCCATTGTAATCAAAGCTTTGGAAGAACCACTGAAGCAAATAGCATCAAATGCCGGTATGGAAGGCTCAGTTGTTGTGGAGAAAGTAAAAAGATTGCCTCAAGGTGAAGGGCTGGATGCTTTAAATGAAAAGTATGTGAATATGATAGATGCTGGAATTATAGACCCGGCAAAGGTTACCAGAAGCGCGCTTCAGAATGCAGCATCTATAGCTGCACTGATGCTTACAACTGAAGTTGTTGTTGCAGAAAAGCCTGAAAAAGAAAAAGCTATGATGCCTCCTGGTGGAGGTTATGGCGGAGGAATGCCTCCAATGTAATGGCAGCTGATTAAAGTTAATATTAAAGTTACTTCAACTTTAATATTAAGAATAAAAGAGGAAATAAGGGCTGGCTTTAATATTAAAGCCAGCCCTTATTCATATGGCGGGAAAATATTGAGAGTAATTTTAAGTCTTATGCTCATTTTACCAGAGAAAGTATCATAAAAAAACCTGCAGTCATACCAAACTCTAAATAAAATTGGCATTGATAATTGCCAAAACCAT
>VGAU01000015.1 GCA_016870675.1 Actinomycetota bacterium
CATATTTAAATTTTTTAAATGATCTATAGTTTCCTCCCTTAACCAGCTATTATTCCTGAATTCCGCGCAAAGTTCCAGGTCTCTGAAATTTTCTCTTATCCGGCTTAAATAGTCACAATTACTCTGGCTAAACTTAAAAGCCCATGGAAATTGCAGCAGTACCGTCCCCATTTTATCTTCCTCAATAAGCGGCTTGAGTGAACCGATAAATTTTAAAATATCTTCCTTTTTAAAATCTCTGGTGTGGGTAACTCCACTGTGAGCTTTTACTGAAAAAACAAAATCTCTCTTAACTTTCTCTGCCATGTTTTTAAATATGCGGGGATATGGAAGACTATAATAAGTAAAATTTATTTCAACCGTATTAAATACAGTACTGTAGTAACTTAACTGGTCTTTTTTATCCAGTTCTGCTGGATAAAAGTTAATATTCCAGTCGGCATAACTATACCCTGAAGTACCAACAAAAACACTGCTCATTAATTTTATAAAAATTGAGATATCTCGGTTAATATTTTATCTTTAGACATAGCACCGATAAGTTTTTTAACTATCTGTCTATCTTTGAATAACAGCAATGTAGGTATACTGCTAATACCATATTTTATAGCAGTATCTCTGTTTTCATCTACATTTAATCTCGCAACTTTTAATTGTTCACCTTTCTCAATAACAAGTTTTTCAAGTTCTGGTTCAATCATCCTGCATGGTCCACACCATACAGCCCAAAAATCAACAAGAACCGGCTTTTCCGAACTAATTACTTCACCTTCAAAATTCAAATCAGTCAACTGAGAAATAGCTTCAGACATTCTTTTTCCCTTCTATAGTATTTCTTTCCATCAAAAATTACAGGTATTCTATCATCTCTATTTTATCTACATTTATACAAACGACTTCTCTTTTAATCTTTTTTTCATCTATAACTTTTCCGCTCTCACCCAGATAATATACCTCTGCATCAGTTATAGGTATAATTTATCTTTCTGGGAGGTAATATAATCACTTAATCTGCCATCTACCATGGTATAGACTGTACCTTTTACGATAAAAGATTCTGTCTTAATCTTTACTCTTACTTTTTGTTTTGGTACTTGCATTTGCATGGCATTTAAAAAAATAATTGTCAATAATATTTAGATGATATTATCAAAGCTGTTTTTTTTAGTCAAATAAATTTACGTTTATCATTTTAAGTATAAAAAAATATACTGAAAATCATTTTTTATTTAAAATTTATATAATATGTATTGATATTATATTGTAATATACTATAATAACCTATATTAACTGAAATTTATTTATTAAGGAGGTTAGATGTATAAATGCTTGAAATGTGGAAACACTTATAAATTCATTGGTACTGTAAAAGAAAAAGGAAATGCCTTCATATACCAGAACTCAGATAATAAAAAAGACATGGACTCCCTTACCTGGGCTTTTTTAACTTCAGATAACAGATGGAAAAGCTCGCATAATGTAAGCAGATGTTTTTACTGCAAATCAACAAAAATAGTACAGATCTGACAGATACCGGACGGTAAAATATCAATCCGAAGATTTATCATTTACTAGCTTTTTTCTTACCAGCTGACTTGCCCTGTATAATGCTTCAAAGGAGGTACCTGCATCCGCCCACCAGCCTTCAAGAATGGAATATTTCATTGTGCCTCTTCTGATATATTCATTATTAACATCAGTTATTTCAAGTTCACCTCTGTCTGAAGGTTTAAGAGTCTTAATTATCTCAAATACATCACTATCATACATATAGAGACCGACAACTGCGTAATTGCTTTTTGGTTTTTTAGGCTTTTCCTCGATATTTATTACTTTACCTTCTTTAACTTCAGCAACCCCGAACCTTTCCGGGTCACTGACTTCTTTTAAGAATATTCTCGCCCCCATATCCTGCTTCTCAAATTCCCTTACGGCATCTGAAATATCATCCTCTATTATATTATCACCAAGCATTACCACCGCTTTATCATTATCTATAAAATTCTCTGCCAGCCTCAAAGCATCCGCTATACCTCCCTCTCTTTCCTGATATGTGTAGCTTATATCTTTAAGCCCAAACTCCAGGCCATTGCACAGAAGTCTTAAGAAATCCCCGGCATTGTTGCCCCCCGTTACTATCATTATGTCTTCCAGCCCTGCATTTACCAGAGTCCTGAGAGGATAGTAAATCATTGGCTTGTCATATACCGGTAGCAAATGCTTGTTTGTAACTTTGGTGCACGGCATAAGGCGTGTCCCCAGCCCACCTGCCAGTATAACTCCTTTCATAATCCCTATATTCACTCTCCTTTAGATAAATTTATTCATCATATAAAAAATAAAAATTGCCGCAGAAAGACAAATGCAGTATACGGCAAATATGTTTAGATTCCTTTTTCTGGTTAAATAAACAATAAATTTTACGGCAAACAGCCCTGCAAGATAAGAGGATAAAAATCCGGCTATAAGATTTTGGACCGCATACAGATTACTACTTCCAAAAATGATACCAGAAGAACGGTAAAGTTCAAATATGAAGGTACCAAAAATAACCGGAATTGAAAGCAAAAAAGAAAATTTAACTGCTTCACTTCTCCTTATCCCAAAAAACCGGGCAAAGGATATAGTAGCTCCCGATCTTGAAACTCCGGGTAAAATAGCTACAGCCTGTCCTAATCCGACCATTACTGCTATAGGAAGATTGAATCTTA
Organism: Actinomycetota bacterium; assembly: GCA_016870675.1. Taxonomy (GTDB): domain Bacteria; phylum Actinomycetota; class Humimicrobiia; order Humimicrobiales; family Humimicrobiaceae; genus Hydromicrobium. The sequence continues at coordinate 2,712 of VGAU01000015.1, forward strand.
CTTTTTTCCTGCCGCTTCCTTTAACCTCGATATCGCTGGTCAGCTCGCTTTCCATGACTTCTTTACTTGTGCCGGAAGAATATTTATTAATGCTGATATCCTGGATATTGCCACTGCCATTAGAAAGCTTTGCTTCAATACGTTTTCCTTTGAGTTCACCCAGCCACAGAAACAGTGTGGTAACAAGTAGGAATATCGCCACTGCCATAGGCTTGCTAAATAAGCTCTCCACATAGTCATCCAGGAAAAACCCGGCAGCTGCAGCCGGAATACTGGCTATTATTAAAAAAATGCCTATCTTAAAATTACCTGAAGTCCTCTGCTTCCTAATAAAAATACCTAAAATTACCTCTCTTATGATTCTGAAGATTTCTTTATAAAAAACGGTAACTACTGCAGCAAGCGTTGCAAAATGAACTGCTACCGTAAAGTAAAGGGGCGGATAATCCCAGTTAAAAAAATAAGGGAAAACTACCAGATGACCGGAACTGCTTATTGGAAAAAATTCGGTAATGCCCTGAATTATACCTAAAACAATTGACTGTAATATGCTCAACTTATATAATGGTTAAAATTTTGTTTAAATAATTTATAATTAGTTTTTAAATATAGCATAAAATAATTAAAAATAAAAAAACTGATATGGACTCATCAAATTTTTTTGAATTTTTATCACCGAGAATAGCAACTTTTTTTACAGCTATGACTCCCATCGGTGAACTCCGGGCATCCATTCCTGTTGCACTTTCGACCTACGGAATGAACATTTTTGAAACTTATATAATATCAGTGCTGGGAAATATGATACCGGTAGCTGCCATATTGTGGGTACTGGAGCCAGTATCAAAATTCCTTATGAATAGATCCAGTCTTGCCAATAGATTTTTTACCTGGCTCTTTAACCGTACCAGAAGACATTATTCAAAAAGATTCGAAAAATATGAGGGTTATGCACTGGCAGGGTTTGTGGCAATACCTCTTCCAATTACCGGCGGCTGGACAGGAGCGCTTATTGCCTTTGTTTTTGGTATACCCACCAAAAAAGCTCTGCTGCATATATTTATCGGGGTGCTTATTGCCGGACTAATAGTAACCATAATATGTAAAACGGTGGGTTACGTAAAATTTATTATCGCAGGCTAACCGCACGGTAATAAAGATTCAAACTCCTATAGAAGTTAGCCATGCAAGAAGTTCTAAGAGGCTATTTATATGCCTGGAATATGAATTATTTTCCGCTGACTGTCACATCTCTTACCAGAAGCGAAGGGCTGCCTATATATCCACCCAAAGGGATAAATCTTAAGTCATTTCCAACCTTTTTAATGCTCTTGCAGAAACTTAAAATGTCAGTGGCAATGGTCACTTCTTTTACCGGATACTCCAAATTTCCTTTTTCTATCCATATTCCTTTCGCTCCCACGCTCATCTGTCCTGAAATGGGATTGGCGCCTGAATGAAGACCTATTATATCTATAATATAAAATCCTCTGTCAATGTCACTCAGAAGCTGGCTAAAATCAATATCTGACGGCTCAAGATAAAAGTTTGAAATGCCAACTTCTGGTGTCGAACGGTAGGAAGCTCTTACTGCATTACCTGTTGACAGGGTTTTATCTTTTCTTGCAGTATAGGTATTATAAAGATAAGTCTTCAGGTATCCATCTTTAAATACATAGGTTTTACCCTTGATTACTCCTTCCCCGTCAAATGGCTTTGAAGAAAGCCCATCAGGTATGATCCCATCGTCAAATATATTTACATCAATAGAGAATATTTTCTGCCCGATTTTACCTTCAAAAAGTGATTTTCTTTTCTGTACAGAATCTGCCGTCAGACTTCCGGCAATAATACCTAAGAATTGTGCTGAAACAACTTGGTCCAGAAGAAGGTCGACTCTTTGTGATTTGATTTTCTTCCCGCCCAGGATTGAAACAGACCGGCCAGCTGCTTTTCCTGCAACTTCTTCCAGATCAAGATCACCTGGTGCCCTGCCGCATCCAAAGAAATCACCTGTCGAAGTATCCCCGCCCTGTTTGGAAATTGCATTTACATAAATCAAACATGTAGTTGTCTTATACTTATCACAAAATCCATTTGAATTTAGAATTGCTGTTTCATAAATACTGTCATTATACATAACATTGTTGATGTCAACGATTCTAGCATCTTTACTTTTTGTTAAAGTCTCCAATCTCTTTGCAAGTGTAACCTTGCTTTCTATATCATAGTCCAGAAAATCCTCCCGGAATAATAACTTATCACCTATAAGTTTCTGTTTAAATGTGGATTCCTCTTCCCTGGGCAGATAATTATAATCTTCTCTTCCGGTAATCTTACAGTTTAATACAGCTTTCCAGATACAGTTCTCTATACTGCTTTCATTAAGTACAGTTGTATATGCATATCCTATTGATTTATCCTTAAAAATTCTAATACCTATACCAATTGAATCTGAAAATGATAGTGTTTCTACTTTTCCTTTAAAAATTTCTATTTCATTTTCTACCGAGCTTGCAGCAAAAATCTCAAATTCATCTACTGCGTGTTTATTTATCCTGGAAGCCGTATCCTTGCATATATTTATTAACTGGTTGTCTCTAATTTTATATCTCTTATCATCTTGCATTCTAATTTTCTGTGCCTCCTACAGTAATTTTACTTACCTTTATGGTTGGCTGGCCTACCTCATTTGAAATTGACTGGCCGCTTTTTCCGCAAAAGCCGGGGGCAAAATCTAAATCGCCTGCCACTACCTCAATCTTTTTTAGTATATCCGGACCATTCCCAATAAGAGTTGCATCCTTTATGGGAAAACTGATTTTACCATTCTCTATAAGGTAACCTTCGCTTATTCCGAATACAAAATCTCCTGTTGCCGGATCGACCTGACCACCGGCAAATTCCCTGGCATATATGCCTTTATTTACGGATTTTATAATTGACCCGCTGTCTTTATCTCTACTTTCTATATAGGTATTACTCATTCTTGGAACAGGAACATGTCTGAAAGACTGCCTCCTGCCATTACCGGTTTGTTTTGCTCCCAGTTTTTTTGATGTTCGCAGGTCATAAATATAACTCTGCAGAATTCCATCTTTTATCAGCACTGTCTTTGAAGAAGGATAACCTTCATCATCAAATTTATATGAACCCCAATGGTATTCAAGCGTGGAGTCATCAACCGCAGTTATTACATCACTTGCAATCTCTTTCCCTATTTTATCCTTGAATACTGAAGCACCTTTCAATATGGCATCAGCCTCCAGACCATGACCGCAGGCCTCATGAAAAATAACCCCGCCAAATGCCGGGCCTAGCACCACAGGAAGTTCACCTGCAGGCGCATTTACGGCACCAAGCATGTTAACTGCAATTTTAGAAGCTTCCCGCGCCAGACTTTTAGGATTTTCAAAATCAAATGCTTCATAGCCGCTTGTTCTTGCCAGTGATTTATAACCTGTCCTTACATCCTTTCTTTTTCTGGCTACCACATTTACTGCCAGAAAAGTTTTTACCATTTTTTCAAATGAAAAGGCACCATAAGAATTTGCAATATATATTTCCTCCTCGGCATCAAAAAGAGTCGATGTAACCTGGATGATGGTGGGGCTAAAATCTCTTGAACTTTTGTCAACCGCCTCAAGGGTATTTTTCTTACTTCCGGGATGAACCTTACCGGGTGATTTTTTTATATTTGTATTATAGGAGCTTTTAGTTTCAGTAAGATTTAAAACCTTAAGGGAACTGCTTCCATTTATTGCGAAGCTTAAAACTTTTGCCGCATTCAGTAATTTATTCTTCTCAAGTGAATCTACATAGGCATAAAAAGTACTCTCACCGACCCACAATCTCAATCCACAGCCTAATTCATAACCACTACTTGAGTTCTCAATTTTACTATCTTCCAATCGTAAATTATTGAAAACTCTTCTTTGTGCAAAAATTTCTGAAAAATCAGCACCATTTCTAAGTAAGGTATTTAAAATCTCTTTGGTAAGTCTATCTTCAATCAATATAATCCAGTTTCCTATCTAGGACAGGTCTTCTTCAACTTTTTTTGCAGTATCTTTTCCCTTTTCAATCACTTTTTTTATTTTCTTCCTGGCTTTTCCGGCTTTAGAACCCACGGCCTTGGAAAATCCTGAGATTTTTTCCTTGCCTTTTTCGATAAATTCTTCACTTTTGCTTTTTATCTCCGCCAGCTTGCTTTTACCACTATCTACATATTCCTTAGTTCTTCCAACGAATATATCAAAACCTTCTTTACTCTTTTCGATTAACTCTTCACTCTTTTCTTTTATTTCTTTTCTTGTTTCTTTCCCTGACTTAGGAGCAAATAAAATTCCAATTACAAAACCTACGGATAGACCAACAAGTAATGATGTCATCATACCCAAAAAGCTACTTTCCCCATCAGTTTTCTCTTTTTCTACATTCATTTTTCATCCTCCTTTTTTTTACCTTCAGCATCAGCTTTTGAAAGACCACTGAATAACCCTGCTGAAGCACTTATTATTTTAATTATAGGACTGGTTACCAGAATCCGGGCAAGCCTTATAACTTTTTCAAGCTGCTCTACTATTGAACTAATACTCTGGGTAAGATCCGCAATTGAGCTGACCTCTGTATTAAGGTTAGTTATGGTGTCATTTAATTTCTCGACAACAGGAACCAGACTCTCATTTAGCTTTCCCGCCATATATTTAATCTTATTTATTAATTTAAATAATGGTATGGCAATAATTATTGCTACTATTGCAAAAGCAGAAATTAAAATTATTGCAACCAGACTTGCTATTTCTAATGATGTCATATTAACCTCTTGTATTTAATATAAAATAATCAAATAACATTATATATATTTTATTTCTTTTATTCAAAAAATAATAAATTTAATTTATAATGAGTTACTAATAAGTTTGTGGTTAAAACTTAATAAAAGAAAAAAGTGAGGAAAAAAAATAATATGAAATTTAAAATGCCAGCTATCAATTTATTAGTAATAATCATAATATCATTTTTTTTGATTTTGACTTTTATATCCTGCTCGCCCCGTATAACTGATAAGATAGGTGTCACAGAAGAAGAATCGGAAGGTATTTCAGAAGAAGAAGTTGAAGAATTGGAAAAAGAAGCGGTTGAAGTAGTAGATTATGAAAGTGCTCAAGTGGGTGCTGAAATAAAAGGGTATATACCATCTTTTTTATGTACCGATAGTGATAACTATATAAAAATTGAAATTACAAATACTTCCGATTTTACCTGGAGAAGCAGTGGGGAAAATATGGTCAGAATCGGTTATCATTATTGGGGGCAGGATGTAGATTATTCCGAATATGATAATCCCACCAGAACCAGTCTCCCAAATAATTTAAAACCCGGTGAAAGTGCTACCATAGAAGTTCTAATAATTGGTATAACCAATAAAGGTATTTATGTACTGCAGATTGATCCTGTCCTGGAGGGACACTTCTGGTTTTCATCGAAAGGCATTCCCATGCTTGAGGGTAGAACTTACTTTGGCTCCTGTACCGATTAGAATCTAAGTAAATTATTTAATATAAATAGAAATGGAAATCTCTACATTTAACGAGCCAGCATTAAAATTATTTGCCAGTGCAATATCTACATTAATAATTTTAGATTTTACCTTCCATTATTGCCAGGTTTAAACTTTGAATTTTTCCCCGACTATTTTTTCATAGGCAGCAATATATCTTTCAGATGTTTTTTTGACAACATCTGGAGGCAATTCGGGAGGAATAGATCTTCTGTCCCAATTCGTTGAAAGAAGGTAATCTCTTACATATTGTTTATCAAAACTTTTTTGTTCTCTTCCAGGCACATATTCATCCAGAGGCCAGAATCTGGATGAATCCGGGGTTAAAGCCTCATCAGCCAGTATTATCCTATCATCAGTTATGCCAAATTCAAACTTGGTATCTGCAATTATTATACCCTGCCTTATGGCATATTCGGAAGCTTTCATGTAAAGCTCTATGCTTTTTTTCTTTAAAAATTCTATCATTTCAGCGCCAAATATTTTTTTAGCTTTATTTATAGTAATAGCCACATCATGACCTGACACTTCTTTAGTAGTTGGAGTGAAAATAACTTCCGGCAGCCGGTCACATTTGGAAAGGTTGGGTGGCAATTTCAAATCTCCAATCATACCGGTCTTTTTATATTCCTCCAAGCCGGAACCTGTTATATATCCACGTACAACACATTCTATAGGATAAATTTTCACTTTTTTTACTATAACCGATCTTCCGTTAAGGGTATCTTTATATCTCTTTAAGAATTTTGGAAACCTTTCTACATCACTCTCAATTAAATGGTTATCAATTACATCCTTTAAATAATTAAACCAGAAAACTGATATCTTATTTAAAATTATACCCTTTAAAGGAATCAAAGAAGGTAAAATAAAGTCAAAAGCAGAAATCCTATCAGTGGTCACTATTAAAATCCTGTCATCTAAAGAAAACATTTCTCTAACTTTCCCGCTTCTTAATTTCTCTAAATTTTCAATTTCTACATTCCCTACTAATTTCATAAAATCCTCCCTGATTTTTTATGCCTCTTTTTTATAGCACTTAGATAAAAAGTAATCAATTATTTTTTAACAACTCCCCACACCTTAATGCGGGGTATTCTCCAACTTATACTATTGCCGGCTCCAGTATTGAGAGTTCATGCGCAAATTTTCACCTAATTAACTGCAGCATCTTTTAACGCATGAGAACAAATACAATCTCTCTTATCTGGAATCTTCGAAATTGCTTTAAAAATGAGACTCTTTACCTTTTCATTGTTCTCTTTAAAGACTCTTATTACTTCCTCAATAGTTACCGGCATAATCTCAGGATTACCTTCCAGTCCCACATCATAATCTGTAATTAAGGAAATGTTTACATAACATATTTCCTGTTCTCTTGCCAGGCACACTTCCGGATATTGTGTCATGCCTATAACTTCCCATCCCTGACTAGTAAACCACCTGCTCTCAGACCTGGTGCTGAATCTGGGACCTTGAATAACCACTATAGTGCCTGTGGGGTGATAGTCTATCTTAAGCTCTTTAGCGCTTTCAATTGAAATTTTTCTAAGAACCGGACAATATGGTTCAACCATAGCTACATGGATGGTTTTTGGTCCATCATAAAAAGTATCAATTCTTCCCCTGGTTCTATCTACGAATTGGTCACATATTACAAACTGACCTGGTTTTATGTGCGGCTGCAGGCTTCCAGAGGCGCAAGGACCAAAAATATACTTAACACCTATTTTTTTCATTGCATAAATATTCGCTCTATAATTAATTTTATGCGGAGGTAAATTATGATTTCTCCCGTGCCGGGGTATAAATGCAACCTTTTTCCCTCCTACCCTGCCAATTACTATTTTATCTGAAGGGTTACCATAGGGAGTATCAATTTCATATTCTTCTGTTTCTTCCAAAAACGAGTAAAACCCGGAACCTCCAAATACACCAATATCAGCTTTTTGATTACCGGTCATATCTTTCCTTTCCTATTATCTTAAATATATTTTATTATTATTTGTAAATATAAAACCGAAATAAAACCGAATTAAAAACCACTACTTCTTAGCAATTTAATCAGAGATACCTCCGGGCGGGCGCCAAAATGGCTTATAACTTCAGATGCAATTATACTTCCTATTTTCCCACAGGACTCAAGATCCATACCTTTAATCAGTCCATGAAGAAACCCGGCTGCATAAAGATCTCCGGCACCGGTTGTATCAACTACATTTATATTTCTTTCTGGCAGTATCGTATGTATTTTATCCTTAAATACAACCACTGATCCTTTTTCCGATCTTGTAATTACACAGATATTTTTCATTTCCCTGCATCTGGAAATTGCTTTCTCCAGCGTGCTGGTTTTAAACAATGATTTAATTTCTTCCTCATTGGCAAAAAGAATATCTACATGATTTTTAACCAGGTCTAAAAACTCAGCGCGGTGACGCTCAACGCAAAAAGAATCTGATAGGCTCAGCGCGACTCTTCCGCCTGTCCTTCGGGCAATTCTTACTGCCTTTTCAAACGCTTTTTTATCTTCATCACTATCCCAGAGATAACCCTCCAGATAGATAATTTCTGACTGCGAAATAATAGTTTCGTCAATATCTTCAGGACCTAGAGACCCTGAAATACCCAGGAATGTACTCATAGTTCTCTGTGCATCCGGTGTAGTCAGCACTACACAACATGCTGTTGGCTGCCCGCTCACTGCTTTTTTGGTGCAGTAATTCACTCCAAGCGACTTGAGCCCTTTCTCAAAGGACTTCCCCAGCGGATCGTCTCTAACTTTACCCATAAAAGCTACCGAATTATCCAGAGATGCCAGTCCGGCAATTGTATTTGCAGCTGAACCTCCTGAAACTTCCTTCACCGCATCAATACAGGTATGGAGTCTTCTTACTTCAGATTCGTCAACAATTCTCATCATCCCTTTCCTGAGATTATATTCCTGGAGAAAATCATCTTCTACGTTAGCCAGGATATCAACAATAGCATTACCAATACCTGTAACATTATATTTCTTTACCGGCATTATTCCCTCTATCTATTATAATAATGAATAACTTACATAAATCAGACTTCTGCCGCTCCGATATCATTTAATAGAATTATTAAATATATGTCAATTATTATTGGCTTAAAAATAATAGCAGCTTTATAAAAATACCTTTTTTAACTATAATTTTCATAATTATAAAATCAGACATTTTATAAAAAAAAGGAGAAGGATGTTTGAAACTCTTAATACTAAAACTTCAAGCAGGGTAGAAATGGTTGATATTACAGAGAGGATCGCAAACTTCATTACGAGACATAATATAAATAATGGTGTATGTTATTTATTTGTTCCCCATACCACAGCTGGAATTACCATAAATGAAAATGCTGATTCTTCAGTACAGCGCGATATCAACTCCAAATTAAGCAATCTGATACGTGTTGGTGATAATTATTCCCACCTTGAAGAAAATCCCGATTCTCATATAAAATCCACAGTAGTAGGATCATCTTTAAATATAATAATTGACAAGGGCAGACCGGTACTCGGGACCTGACAGGGCATATGTTTTTGTGAATTTGATGACCTCAGGAACAGGAATCTTTACATTAAAATAATTGAAGGTTAGAACATAAAAATAATAAATAAACGAAAAGGCTTAGAAATAAATACATAGATAAATTTCTACAAATAAAAATATATTATGACTTTATTTGAACAGTTTAAAACTAACCATGCTGATGATATTCCCAGTGCGCCACTTGCTGATAGGATGAGGCCCAGGAATCTTGATGAATTTGTAGGCCAGGAACATCTAGTAGGAAAAGGTAAAATTTTGAGGGAGATTATTGAAAACGACAGGCCTTATTCGATAATATTCTGGGGTCCTCCCGGTTCCGGAAAAACGACCCTGGCTAAGATTATTGCCGAGAAAACCAAAAGCAGGTTTATATCTTTTTCAGCAGTAACTTCGGGGATAAAACAGATAAAAGAAGTTATGGAAATAGCCAGATATAACAAGAGAGAACATTCTATAAAAACCATATTATTTGTAGATGAAATTCACCGTTTTAACAAAGCCCAGCAGGATGCATTTCTTCCTTTTGTTGAAAGCGGCACTATTATCTTAATGGGAGCCACTACGGAAAATCCATCTTTTGAAGTAATTTCTGCACTTCTCTCAAGAACCAAGACTTTTGTACTGTATAAACTCTCGCACGAAGATATAAAAACCCTTATCGAAAGGGTTTTAATAGACAGTGAGCGTGGGCTGGGAAAATATAATATAAAAATCAGTAACGAAGCTATTGATTTTATCGCCAGATTCTCAGATGGTGATGCAAGAATTGCCTATAACATTCTGGAGCTTGCAGCAGTCGCTTACTTTAAAGAAAACAAACAAAAAACTATGGAAATAGATACTCATCTAATCGAAAATATAATACAGAAAAAAGCGCTCCTCTATGATAAAAACGGTGAGGAACATTTTAACCTTATTTCAGCTCTTCATAAGAGCCTGAGGGACAGCGATCCCGACGCGGCAGTATACTGGACAGTAAGGATGCTTGAAAGCGGTGAAGATCCCTTATATATCATAAGAAGGATGGTCAGATTTGCTTCCGAAGATGTAGGGCTTGCAGACCCCAATGCACTGCAGGTTGCGATTTCAGCCAAACAGAGCTTCGAATTTATCGGCCCTCCGGAAGGATATCTGGCAATAATCGAAGCAGTAATTTACCTTGCCCTGGCTCCAAAAAGCAATTCTCTGTATACAACCTATAACAAGGTAAAATCAGATGTAGAAGAGTTTGGATCACTTCCGGTCCCCTATCATATAAGAAATGCCCCCACGAGACTCATGAAGGATATAGGATACGGCAAAGGATATAAATATGCTCATGATTATAGTGGTGCAGTGGTTGACCAGACTCACCTTCCTGAGAAACTGCTGTCAAGAAAATATTACAGCCCTGCTGATAGAGGATTTGAAAAAGAATTAATGGAAAGACTTAAGAATATAAATATATTAAAGAAAAAACAAAAATAAGACCTGGTAATATTTTTTATGCTTCTTTTTTTTATTTACCATCTAAGTACAGCCGACTAATTCCTTTTATATTATTTTGCCAGACCAAAACCGCTGTGCAGCGCTTTTACAGCTTCTTTTATCCTGCTCTTCTTGACTACACATGAAATTCTTATGGGAGAGGTTGAAATCATTTCAATATTTATGTCTTTTTCTGCCAGAATTTTAAACATTTTTGCTGCCACACCAGGATGTGTTTGCATCCCAGCGCCTACAATGGATACTTTAGCAATATCGGTATCTACTTCTATACGTATATTTCTGAGTTTATTTAGAACTTCCTTTGCCAGAGACAAATCCTCATTTTTTACTGTAAACGAAATAGCAGCAAAGTTCTCCTCACTGACATTCTGCACAATCAGATCAACATCTATATCCACATCTGCTAATTTGCCAAAAAGATTGGCAGCAACACCCGGCTTATCTTCCAGGCCAAAAATGGATACTTTTGCCTCACCTATATCATAAGTTACTCCGGTAATCAGTGGTCTTTCCATTCTCTCATCTTTCTTATAATCATCCATAACCCATGTCCCTTCAATATCATTAAAACTTGACCTAATATGTAATATTACATTATGTTTCCTGGCAAATTCTACAGCTCTTAAGTGAATCACTTTTGCTCCGGAAGATGCAAGCTCCAGCATCTCATCATATGAAAGCGTCTCCAGTTTAATAGCTTCATTTACCACGTTGGGATCAGTCGAATAAACCCCATCAACATCTGTATATATCTCACAATATCTCGCTTTTAGCGCCGAAGCCAGAGCAACTGCAGTTGTATCAGAGCCTCCCCTGCCCAGTGTTGTAATATCACCATCTATATTAACACCTTGAAAGCCTGCTACAACAACTACCCTATCTTTTTTTAATTCCTTAAGTATTCTATCTACCTTGATATTTAAAATTTTTGCATTTGAATAAACATCATCGGTTAAAATTCCTGCCTGCTGGCCTGAGAGAGATATACAATTATAGCCTTTTTCCTGAATTGCTATAGCCAGCAGCGCGCTTGATACCTGCTCTCCTGTTGACATAAGCATATCCATCTCCCGGCGGGAGGGGCTGGAAGCAATTTTACCCGCAAGTTCAATTAATCTGTCAGTCGTATCACCCATTGCTGAAACGGCAACCACTACACTATTTCCTTCCAACCTTGCTTTAATAACCTTATCTGCAACCCTTTTTATTTTATCTTTGTCACCAACAGAAGTGCCTCCAAACTTCAAGACTATTATATTTTTTTTATATCTCATCTTTTAAACCAGTTATTTTTTTATTCAAATTTATTTCCAGCAAATCTTTTTTTATTTTACTTCAGCCATTGCCCTGTATTTTTCATACTTGGCTTTAGCTTCTTCTTCCGCCCTGCCAAACAGGTCTTTAGCTATTTCCGGGAAAGTCTTGGTAAGCGATGCATATCTTACTTCACCCATAAGGAATTCCCTGAATGATTCTGTTGGCTCTTTTGAGTCTAACGTAAATGGATTCTTGCCTTCCTTTTTCATTTCCGGGTTATACCTGTACAGGTGCCAGTATCCTGCATCTACCGCTTGTTTTTCCCTTAGCTGCGTACAGCCCATTCCGGCATAAATCCCATGATTAATACATGGAGAGTAAGCTATTATAAGTGACGGACCATTGTATCTTTCAGCTTCAAGAAATGTTCTTATTGTCTGCTTCTGACTGGCGCCCATTGCAATCTGGGCAACATATACATACCCATACGACATTACCATAAGCCCCAGATCTTTTTTCTTAACTTTTTTACCTGAAGCGGCAAATTTTGCTACCGCTCCAATCGGGGTCGCTTTTGAAGCCTGTCCTCCCGTATTAGAATATACTTCCGTATCAAATACAAGTACATTTATGTTTTCTCCGGATGCCAGCACATGATCCAGCCCGCCATATCCTATATCGTAAGCCCAGCCATCAC
>VGAU01000016.1 GCA_016870675.1 Actinomycetota bacterium
TTGCCAGCCAGACTATATATGTTTTTATGGGTCTTATGGGACTTCCGGTTTTCAGCGGGTTTAAAAGCGGAGCCATTGCCCTGGCTGGCCCCACAGTCGGGTATATTGCCGGATTTATGGTTGCTGCATTTGTCACCGGATATTTATATGAAAATTCAGGCAAAAGGATTAATAATAATCCTTTAAGAAACTTATTTGCCGGTTTCATTTCCTGCCTTGCCGGAGTGGTGGTGATTCATCTTTTTGGATTCATTTATCTATTCGGCTACCTCTTTAGCCTGACAGGCACTCAATCAATTTCAGATACGATGGTCAAGACCTGGAAATTGGGTACACAGCCTTTTATAGCAGTAGATTTTCTAAAAATTCTTATTGCGCTGTCTATTCTAAATTTAAACAAGATTAAAAAATGAGAAATATAAAAATAAACGACATCACCATAAGGGATATATTCCAGAATATGGACCTGAGGTATATAGATACCCGAACACTCAATATCATTCTAGAACATTTTAACAGTATAAAATATGACAGCCTTGAGATACTGGGCGGTTCAAGCTTTGAAAAAATACTTGAAAGCAATCTCAGTATGACACCGCTTGAGGTTGCTTCTTATATTAAAAATAAGATTCCATCCACTCCACTGCAGGTACTTATAGGAGCAAGAAATCTCGGGGGACTGGAAGTTTATTCAAACAGTATTATTAACAGATTTATAAAGCAGTGTGTAAAAAACGGGATTGATATATTCAGGGTATACGACTCATTAAATGATCTGGAAAATTTAAAATACACCATATCTACAATCATAGAAAATGGCGCAGGGTGTCAGGGAACTATAATATACGATAATCTGCAGGATACCGGATTCTATATAAGAACTGCAAAAAAGCTAAGAAGCTATGGCTGCACAAGCATATGCATAAAAGATGCCGAATCGACAATACTTCCAAAAAAAGCAGCAAAGCTTTTTGCAAGCTTGAGCAGCGAAATTGAAATTCCCAAATTTTTTTGTGCTTCAAACTTAAGGGGGCTTCAAATATTAAATTATTTTGAAGCATGCACTAATGGTTGTGATGGAGTAGACTTGAGCCTTCTACCCTCTTCATATAATGACTGCAGCCCAACAGTCTTTTCATACATTCTAAGTTTAAAGGATACAGACATCTCACATAATCTGGACTGCGTAAAAGTCGTCCAGTTAAGTGAAAATATAAAAAAATATATCTATCCGTATATAAAGCAGGATTTATTTTCCACAAAGTTTATTCTTAACAATACCAATAAAAACCTTCTCCCAAAATGGCTAATTTCAAGTATCGGTAATCAGCTGCAGGAAATTGGTGAAACTAAAGCAATAGATTCTGTACTGGAAGAAGTTTTCAAGATAAAAAGCGAAATAGGCAACCCTTCGCTTTCCACTCCCATAGGCCAGATTATAGGGAGTCAGGCTATACTTAATACTGTTATTTCTGACTTTAGATGGGAGATTCTATGCGATGAAATAAAAAAACTTATATTGGGGTATTTTGGAAAGCTTCCCAGAAAGATAGATAAAAAAATTCTTGAAAAATTAGAAGATACAGCAGGCGAAGAAAAGGGCAAGGTCAGTCTGGAAGTTGAAGATATCTACGAGCAGTGCGAAAGTGAGCTGGAAAATCTTTCAGATAAAGATGAGGATATTTTAAGTTACTGCTTCTTTCCGGAAAAAACCAAAAAATTTCTTGAGAAAAAAAAGTACAGCCGGGAAAAAACTCCGGCAGGAAAAGATCTTGATTTTACCAAAGCAGGACTTACCTTCAATGGCAATAGGGTTGATTCAATTGCTAAATTAGAGAATCTTGATATTAAAAAATTAAGGGAAATAACCAGCCTGGTTGAAAGCAGTAATATAGAAGAAATAAAGCTGGAAGTAGAGGGCGTGAAAATATCCATAAATAACCCGAAATTCAGACTGCCAGAGCAGGGCACAAGAAAGGAAGAGGAACCAGAACCTGCAGTAAAGAAATCTGACGATTTAGTGGAAATCAAATCTCCTATTGTAGGTACATTTTATACCTCACCTGGCCCGGACTCCCCACCATTTGTAAATGTTGGTGACAGGGTTAAAAAAGGTGATACGCTGTGCATAATAGAAGCTATGAAGCTTATGAATAAGATTAACTCGGAGTATGACGGCCAGATAAAAGATATTCTAGTTTCCAATGAAGATGCAGTAGAATTTGACCAGACATTAATGGTTATAAAGAGAGATAAAAAGTAATTTTATGTTTAAAAGGATATTTATAGCAAACAGAGGAGAAATTGCAGTAAGAATAATCAGAGCCTGCAGGGAACTCGGTATCGAAAACGTTTCAGCATATTCAACCGCAGATAAGAACTCAATCCATACAAAGCTTTCGGATAAAAGTATCTGTATTGGTTCTTCCCCTCCAGCTAAAAGCTATCTTAATATAGACAATATAATTACTGCGGCACAGGTCACAGGCTGTGATGCGATTCATCCGGGATATGGATTTCTGGCGGAAAATTCCAGATTCGTAGATATCTGCAACCAGAATAATTTAATCTTCATAGGACCTCCAGCTGAAGTAATTTCACTTGCAGGAAACAAATCCAAAGCCATAGAGGTTATGAAGAGAAATAAAATACCGGTTATACCGGGATCATCCGGCAATGTAAATAGAATAAAAACAGCATTGAAGTTAAGCAGACGTCTGAGCTATCCAGTAATTATAAAGGCATCTTTCGGCGGCGGCGGGAAGGGAATGAGGATCTGTAATGATAAAAAAGACCTGATAGCTCATTTTCCGCTGGCAAAATCTGAATCCGAGTCTTCTTTCGGGAATGGCGAGGTTTATATAGAGAAATACATCTCAAAACCAAGACATATTGAATTCCAGATCATCGCAGATAATTACGGCAATACCGTATGTGTGGGAGAAAGGGAATGTTCTATTCAAAGAAGACACCAGAAACTTATCGAGGAAGCACCTGCATTAAACCTGCCAATTAAAACCAGCAGGTTAATGAGGGAATTTGCAGTAAGAGCTGCCAGGGCTGTGAATTATAAAAATCTTGGAACTATAGAATTTCTGGTGGATGGTCAGGATAACTTCTATTTTATCGAAATAAACACAAGGATCCAGGTGGAACATCCTGTAACAGAAATGGTAACAGGCATCGATCTGGTAAAAGAACAGATAAAGATAGCTTACGGCCAGAAGACCAGTGATTTAAGAGAAGATTATAACCCGAGGGGCCACTGTATAGAGTTCAGAATCAATGCTGAAGACCCGGACAATGATTTCAGGCCCTGTCCCGGAAAGATTACAGAAAGTTTTTTGCCCGGCGGACCAGGTATAAGAGTAGATACCTTTATACATTCAAATTGTGAAGTCTCACCATTTTATGATTCTCTGATAGCCAAGCTTATAGTCTGGGATAGTACCAGGGAAGAGGCAATCTTAAGATCGATAAGAGCCCTGGATGAATTTAGGATAGAAGGCATTAAGACTACAATACCCTTCTATAAAAAGATTATAAAAAATAAAAATTTTATATCAGGAAATATTCACACCCATTTTATTGAAGAAGAAATAAAATGATATTAATAATTATAAATTTCCATAAGCAGGCCTTTCCTATCCCTTAGATAAAGAGTGTCATGATCATTATTCCATATGGGTTTTGAACTGCCCCAGTAGAATTTACCCTCACCATCTTTGCCGCTTCCTGTATAAAGATATATGGTAGAGCCAGGTTTAAAAATATACCTTCCAAACTTATAGATACTGGTTCCGCTGTCCTTCACCGTCCAGCCATCAGTATTAATGATATCATCTCCTATATTCTCTATTATCACATACTCATCATTTAAATTCAGATTATCATTACCACTGGCATCATAATTGATATCAATCTTTACAATATCTATTTTTGATTTCTCCCACAACCCCAGATTATTTGATCTTGCATAGCGTTCTGCCGCTAAAAATTTTTCCGTATATTTTACATCGGGAGGATAAGTGTATGCATTTGCAAATCCTCTTTTTACCATCTCAAGATTCACAAATAGACCATCCATGTAGACATATCTTAACAGCCGGTCATATTTATCCACTTCAGATATGTCTTTTTCTAAAACAACCTCCTTGCCCAGAACCATTGCTTCCAAAACTTCTCTGGCCTCTCCATAAAAATACATTCCATGCTCAGGAGTATTAATTCCAATTAATCTTACCCTGCTGTTATCTGAAAGGATTATGGTATCACCATCTACTACTTCCTTTACTATAAAATTACTGCCGCTGGCATCATTATCACTTCTGCTACTACTGCTCCCATAATCATAATACAGGCCGCAGCCGCAAAGAATAACAAGAAAAATTATTATAAAAAGTGGAAACAAATAAGTCTTATTTGTTATTTTTAGGATAGCCATTTATTTTTACTTTTTGCGCAGCTCTAGAAACCTCTTTCTTGCCTTATTACTCAGCCTGTTTTCAAAAGAAAAAAACACTTTATCAGAATTTTTTTTAGAGCGGTCTATTTTTTCCCTTATCTTATTCTTTAAATCTTTAATCTCCAGACTAAATTCCCTGCTGGATTTCCTGTAAATATTTTTCCTGAAAACTACTTTCTGCTGCATGTAATCAGATGTAACCACAAATATTCTTCTATACCCGGTTTCCTTACCTGCCAGTTCTTCAATAACATCATCAGCAGTTTCATTTTTTCTTGAATAAATAACCTTTATATCATCAACAATCTGGATACTCCTATTTAGATTATCGCTATTTCTGGCATCAAAAACAACAACCATATCGCAATTCTTTTGATTTTTATACCAGGTAAGATCCGATATTAGTTTTTCCCTTAGATACATTAAATTTTCATTGCTCAATTTGTCGGCTTTGAAAAAATTAAATATAAAATTATGTCCATCTATTATTACCAAATCTCTAATATCAATTTTCTCTCTCAATTTGCTCCTGTACCTTATATAAAATAATTCCACTTGCAACTGAAACATTTAGCGACTGCATTCTGCCGCTAAGTTTAATAGAAATTATAATATCACAACTGGCGCTGACCAATCTACTCATTCCCTTATCCTCACTTCCAAGAACCAGTGCGAGTGGAAGTGTAAAATTAACTTCATTTAAATATTTTACTTCCGGAGTTATATCCAGTGTTGTTCCATAAATCCAGAATCTTTTATCTTTTAATTCCTTTAAAGTTTTGACAATATTTACTACTCTGAATATTTTTATCTCCTCAAGGGCGCCGGCGGAAATCCTGCTAACTCTTTCATTTAAAGCCGCACTTCTTCTTTTGGGTATAATAATTCCTTCAAAATCAAATGCATTACAATTCCTTATTATTGAACCAAAATTTCCAATATCAGTTACACCATCAAGGACGATAAGCTTGCTTTCACTATCGGTTTTCTTATTTAAATACTCATCCAGGTTGCAATAATTATAAGAGGATACTCTGGCACAAATACCCTGAGAGTTAATATTTTCATGAGAAATGCTGTTAAACCGGGCTGACTCAAGCTCTACTATTTCTATATTTTTCTTCCGGGCTTCCGTTAAAATATTCTGTATTTTTGAATCTTTTTTTCTACTCAGGTTAAGGATAATTTCGTATATTTTTCTATTGCCTGCATTTCTGGTAATCAGTGAATAAACAGGGTTTATCCCGGATATATACTCGTAATTTACATTTTTATCCATAGTTATTCCAAACTTTTTTCTTTCAGGTTTTCAAAAAAATTAATAAAATATGATTTAACCTCGCCTAAGCGTCCTCTAAAATAATCACCATATGATATAACTTCAAACGGTAACGCCGCTACAAGTTTATCTTCCACATAGACTCTATATTCATACACTTTACCTTTTCAAAACTATACATTACTTAGTTTTCCATATTCTTATTTTAAATTAGAATACAGCTATTATGTACAAATAACAATAATATATTCCTTTATAATCTATGGTTTTATAAACAAAGTGATTCCACTCTATAATTTAAGTAAGCAGTATCAATTTGCTTTTTAGATTTTAATTTGTTATATTTTGTATTAAAATGAATAAATTTAATATGGAGGTATAAAATGCCTGTTACAATAACCACAAGAGTCAATGATAATCTTGCAAAGTTAATAGATGAAATAGCAAAAAAGGAAGGAATGGATAGATCTACAGTCTTGAGAAGATTTCTTGAACAGTCTGCAAAGAATTGGCTTATTAAAAAATCTTTAAAAGAATATCAGGAAGGAAAATTAACGCTGAGACAGGTTGCAAAAATTTCTAAGCTGTCTCTTTGGGAAGTAATAGAAGAAGCTAAAAATAGAAAAACTTATTTTCCTTATACTATTGAGGATTTAAAGGATGATTTGAGAGCAGCAAATGAGTAAGATAGTGTCTAATGCAACCCCACTTATTTACCTTGCTAAAATTAAAAAATACAGTCTTTTACAGTCTTTATATAAAAAAATTATTATTTCACAAGAAGTAAAAATAGAAATAGTTGATGAAGGAAAAAAATTAAAGAAACCAGATGCATTATTAATAGAAAAAGAGATAGAGGGTGGTTTTATTGAAGTAAAAAAAGTTGGTAAACTAATAGTAACAACTCTTGAACTTGAACCAGGAGAATTATCAACTTTATCACTGGCTAAAGAATTAGAGATAAATGAAGTATTAGTTGATGAAACATTGGGCCGCACTGCTGCTAAAATTGTAGGATTGATTCCAAAGGGAACCTTATATGTTCTTCTAAAAAATTTAAAGTTAAAAAAGATTACTTTTGATGATTTTTTAAATATCTTAAATAAGCTTATAGAATCTGGTTTTAGATTAAAGGAAGAAATTTATATAAAAGCTATAGAAGAAGCTAAAAGGATTTAATTTATCCCTTCAGCTCCCAGAGGGTGCCTTCTTTTCTATCTTCCAGTATAATACCCATACTGTACAGATAATTCCTGATCTCATCAGCTTTCTTATAATCCTTATTCTTCCTGGCAGCTTCCCTCTCCGTTATCAGTTTTTCTATCTCTTCTTTTGTTATTTCTATTCTGGTCTCTATATTTTCCGATATTTTTGAAACTTCCTTTATAAAATTTAATCCCAGGACAAGGCCCAGCTCTTTTATCTTTATGTAGGCGCCGCTCAGGCTCTTTTTTAAAGAGGAATTATTTTTAAAATCTTGTTTTTGTATAATGTTATTTATATTTTTTATGAATTCAAAGATATCCCCGATTGCCCTGGCAGAATTAAAGTCATCATCCATAGAATTCTTAAAATTAACTTCAAACTTCCTGGTAAAGGTACCCAGCCTGGATATAACCTGCATGTCAGCTTTCCCCCCGGTTTCCTCGCCTGATAAACTCTCTTTCTGCTCTATTAAAAATTTGATATTTTTAAGGGTATTGGTAATCTTTTCCAGAGCTTTCTCTGCCTCATCCAGCTTTTCCATACTGAACTCCAGAGGACTTCTGTAATGTGTGGAAAGCATGTACATTTTTATTTTATCAGGAGAATAACTCTTAAGCAGATTTTTTAAAATCCAATTTTTTTTAAGTCCCAGTGACTTTGACATTTTTCCTGACTTTACCTCAATCATACCATTATGCATCCAGTACCTGACAAAATCCCCTTCCATGGGAAAAGCAGCTTCAGATTGTGCAATTTCATTTTCGTGGTGGGGAAATATCAAGTCTATTCCCCCGCCGTGGATATCAATATTCCGATCCAGTAGAGTAGTTGACATTGCAGAGCATTCAATATGCCAGCCCGGCCTTCCCCTGCCCCAGGGACTGTCCCAGAAAGGTTCGCCTTCTTTGGCTTTTTTCCATAGGGCAAAATCAATTTTATTTCTTTTTCCAAAACTATTATCCTCGGTATCCTTCATCTCGCTGATATTCTGCCCTGAGAGTTTTCCGTAGGCCGGGAATTTACTGACTTCAAAATAAACATTACCATCTACTACATAACCATAGCCATTTTCGATAATCTTTTTTATAATATCTATTATCTCTGCAATCATTTCTGTTGCCAGAGGCATCTTGCTGAATCCCCCAACTTCAAGATTTTTAACATCCTCCAGGAAGGCTTTGATGTATCTGGTGGTTATAACTTTATAATCTACTTTCTCCTCATCCGCCTTTTTTATTATCTTGTCTTCAATATCTGTAATATTCTGGATGTATTCCACCTTATAACCTGAAAACTGCAGATAATTTCTGACCATATTGAAGACTACAATTGGTCTGGAATTACCGATAGATATATAGTTATAAACTGTAGGACCGCAAACATACATCCTGACTTTGCCTTTTTCTATTGGTTCGAATAATTCTTTTTTCCGGTGCAAAGTATTATATACCTTCAAACTCACCAGTATCCTCCAGTATCCAGATTACTATTGATTTTAATTATTTAAGACCGGTGCGGCCGGAATTATCCCACTGCGGATATTACCTTTTTTCTTTTTTAATTTTTTTTAATTCCTTTTCCAGAAAATCTATCCTGGCGCAGCAGTCACTTAAAATATCGCTTACAGGGTCGGGTAATTTCATTCTGTGAAACTCATCTGAAAGTACCTTTTCCCCTCCAATTTTTACAATCCTTCCCGGGACACCTACTACCGTGCACCTGTCAGGGACAGAATTTATAACTACCGCTCCTGCTCCGATAATTACATCATTTCCAATTTCAATCGAACCCAGTACTTTTGCTCCTGCTGATATAACCACATTATTTCCAACTGTAGGGTGGCGCTTGCCCTTTTCTTTTCCGGTTCCACCTAAAGTTACTCCCTGATATAAGGTAACACCATCACCAATTTCTGAAGTTTCTCCTATTACTACTCCCATACCATGGTCTATAAAGAACCCCTTGCCAATTTTTGCTCCAGGATGAATCTCAATCCCGGTAAGGAATTTACTGAACTGGGATATCCAGCGGGGAATAAAAGGTACTCTCTGCTTGTAAAGCCAGTGAGCAATTCTATGATTTATAACCGCGTGCACCCCGGAATAAGTAAACAAAATTTCAAGAGTGCTTACTGCAGCCGGGTCCCTTTCTCTTGCAGATTTTACAAGGTCTTTTAATTCAGCTACCAGTCCCATAACTCGACCAATCGGTTATAATTTATAATTTATTATTTTTTATATATTCTAATGTCTGATTGACCCTTTGTATACAGTTTTTTAAACCCAGTATAGAAATAACCCTGGGCAGTTCCGGACCATGAGTTTTACCGGTAATAGATGCCCTTATAGGCATATATAAAAATTTACCTTTTATTTTTAACTCTTTTAAGCTTTTCGCTATCATATTAACGAGGTTTTTACTCTTCTCTTCATTAAAATCTATATCCTGGTTATTGTCAAAAGATTTCAGTTCGCTTTCAAGCCTTCCCAGGAAACTCTGCAGAACTACCGCAGATGTATCCAGTGTTAAAATTTCAACTGCGTCTTTGCTGTAACCTGCAATTTTTTCTCCAAAAAGATCTTTTATGTACCGGGGAAATTCATTTAAAACTTTCAGGTTATCCCGGAATGCACTGGCACCTTTTACAATTTTACTCATAACTTTTTCATTTCCTAGATCTTTTTTATCTATTATCTTCTCTTTGATTAAATAAGGGGTACATAACCTGGCCAGCTCTTCAGTAGATTTTCTTCTGATATAAATACCATTTATCCATTTTAACTTATCCACATCAAAGATAGCAGGGCTTTTTGATATATCGGGTATTTTAAATTTACCCAGGATATCCCTGATACCAAATATTTCCTCGCCGTCCCTTGGAGCCCATGAAAGTATTGAAAGATAATTTCCAATAGCTTCAGCCAGGTATCCTTCTTCCCTGAACTGGGAAATAGTGGTAGCTCCATGCCTTTTACTTAATTTCGAGCCGTCTTTTCCAAGAATCATTGATAGATGTGCATAAGAAGGCAGGATAAACCCCAGACTCCTGAACAATAAAATCTGTCTTGCGGTGTTGGTTATATGGTCCTCACCTCTCAGCACATGGGTAATTTTCATATCACCATCATCTACTACCACAGCAAAATTATAGGAAGGAGTGCCATCAGATTTAATAATTATAAAGTCCCCGATAACTTCAGACCTGAAGCTTATCTCCCCTCTTATTAAATCGCAAAATTTTATTTCCCTGCCATCTTCTACTTTAAACCTTATGGCAAATTCCTTGCCCTCTTTTAAATTCTTTTCAATCTCCCCGCCGCTCAGCTCCCTGCACCGGTTATCATATTTTGACATCATACCTTCAGCATACTGTCTCTTTTTAAGGTCTTCCAGCCTCTCCGGGGTGCAGAAACATCTGTAAGCTTTATTTTCATCCAGCAGCTCCCGGGCAAATCCCTGATATATCCCGGTCCTCTCACTCTGCCTGTAGAACTCATCCCAGTCCAGACCAAACCACTTTAAATCTTCTATTATGGATTTTTCATAGGCGGCAGTAGACCTTTTTATATCAGTATCCTCAATTCTTAAAATTAATTTTCCGCCCACACTCCTTGCAGCCAGCCAGTTAAACAGAGCAGTTCTTGCTGTCCCTATGTGCAAGCCTCCAGTTGGAGATGGCGCAAATCTAAACCTGGGTATCATTTTTACTCCAGTGATTCTTCTCTATATAAAATCTTATTTCAATAGAACCACACACTCTGCGGCAATTCCTTCCTCTCTTCCGCAAAATCCAAGGCCCTCTGTGGTTGATGCCTTTATATTTACCTTATCATCATCTATCTTTAAAGCTCCGGCTATATTCTTTTTCATTTCTGGAAAGTACCTGTAGACTTTCGGTTTCTGCATTATTAAAATTGAATCTATATTGACAATACAAAAACCCTTTTCCTCCATCTTTTTTCTAACTTCTTCCAGCAGCAGCAGGCTGGATATATCCTTATACTTCATATCACTGTCAGGAAAATGAATTCCTATATCCCCCAGCCCACATGCTCCTAAAATAGCATTCATTATGGCATGCACCAAAACATCAGCATCAGAATGGCCTTCTAGCCCCATAGGATGATCTATTTTTACACCCCCGATTATTAATTTCCTACCAGCTCCAAAGGCATGAACGTCAAATCCTAATCCGACTTTCATAAAAGGTCAATCTTTCTATACTATACTTTTTATACTTTACTAGTTATCTCCTGCCATTTCTGGTCATAATAAGCTCTGCCAGAAATAAGTCAAGAGGAGTTGTAATTTTTATATTCTCATGCCTGCCTCTTACCACACCAACCTTCCAATTCATTCTTTCCATTAGCGAAGCATCGTCTGTGCCTATAAAATTATCCTCTCTGGCTTTATTATGAGCTTCTAAAATATTTTTGTAAAAGAAAGTCTGTGGAGTTTGGGCATGCCAGACTGTATCCCTGGGAATAGTCCTATCAATAGTACCCTTACCGATTACTTTTACAGTTTCTCGCGCAGATTCTGCCATTATCACACCTTTCACTCCAGGGTCTTTTCCATTTTCTCTTATTAAAGTATTAATTAAAACATCAATCTCCTCCGCGGTAATAAGTGGTCTTACACCATCATGAATAGACACTAATTTAGTGGAGGAAGGTAGCTCAATTAGAGCATTATAAACAGATTCCTGTCTGCTGTTGCCGCCAATAACTAATTTTTTTACTTTATCGAATGAATATTTTTCAATTATACTTTTTTGACATGATTCCACATAATCTTTAGGAACTGAAACATATATTTCTTTTATTTTTGAAGAACTTTGAAAAGCAGTAATAGTATGAGCTAATATTGGTTTTCCATAAATGTTCATAAACTGCTTGCTGATATTGCCTTTTAGCCTGATACCCTTTCCGGCTGCTGTAATTATCGCTACATTCATAAATTATCATCACTATTATTTTTTTGAAAAACCTGTTAACCGTAGAATATATAAGTTTAATGATTAAAATAATTCTAATAATTGCTATATTTTAATTCTTGGGATTACTCCTCCTTTTCTATTATACGGTTCATTATATAAATAATATTCAGAAAACTTTTTTAGCCTGTCACATAAAGATCTGGCCCTAGTTTTTCCCATTCCTGCAACTTCAGACAATTCCTCCACATTTGCATTTAGAATATTCTTTAAATTACCAAACTTATCAATTAAATTGGTAACAATTGATTGAGGAAGTCTTCTAACTTCTGAAACAATCCTGAGTCCTCTGGGATGTATGTCAAATTCCTTTAAGCTGCCTTCAACATCATAACCTAAAATTTTCGCAATATTGCCTAACTCAAGTAGCTCTCCTTCACTTAGCAGATTTATCCTGTCTTTCACTTCAAACGGCTCAGCGCCAATATCCGGATGTGCATAATCACTTATAATATTTAAAGAATCATTCACTATATTCGCCATTAATTCTTCAACCTGCATGTTTAAGAGCCTGCCTTCTACCCCCAGCTCATATATATATTTTTTAACTTCCTTTTCGGTTCTCTGTACGATGCTTGATCTTTGAAGTACACCGGTTACATCAAAAAGTGTTACCAGATCTTCGAGCTCTCTCACGGTTAAATTAAATGTAAGTTCATCCAGTCCTTCTTTGTATTTTTCAAGCGTTTGTAATGCCTGATTTGCTTTGGATAGAACTACCCTTGGTTCCTCAAGCATATGCCTCATATCACCTTTATATATGGTAACCACATCCCTTTTCATAGAAATAGAAATTACCAGGGTATTGGTTTGTTTTGCTACTCTTTCTGCAGTTCTATGTCTTGTACCTGTTTCAGAAGTTTTAATGTCTGGATTGGGGAAAAGGTGAGTGTTGGCATATAAGATCCGTTTACCGTCAGAACTCAATATAATAGCCCCATCCATTTTGGCAATCTCATAGAATTTTGCTGGCGAGAAACTGCATCCTATATAAAATCCTCCATTAACCAGCTTCAATACCTCTTCCGAATCTCCCACAACAATCAGTCCGCCTGTTTTCCCCTGAAGTATATATTCTATTCCCAGCCTGAGCTCCGTTCCAGGAGCTATTTTTTTCAAGCAATCCAGTAATAATTCTTCACTTTTTTTATTCATTCGTCCTGCAAAATCAAACTTTTAATACACTGCTCCGGTTCAATTTCTTAATATCAAAGTGCATTTTCTTATCTTTAGCACTTACTTCGATCTTCTGCCCGGATCTTATCTCCCCGCTTATTAATTTTTCAGAAATAGGATCCTCTATCATATTTTGTATGCACCTTCTCATAGGTCTGGCGCCCATTGAAGAGTCATAGCCTTTCTCCAGTAACAATTCCTTTGCGTTTTTTTTAAGCTCTATTGTAATCCCCTGAAGTTCAAGCTGTTGCTGTACTCTGGACATCATCAGATCCATAATATTGTAAACCTGCTGCTTTTGTAATTTGTGAAATACTATTACTTCATCAACCCTGTTCAAGAATTCAGGTCTGAAAGCCTGCTTCAGTTCACTCATTACTTTTTCTTTTATTTCGTCATAGGAAAGATCTTCGGTATTTATTTTTTTAAATCCCATTGGAGTATTTTTTTGTATTTCCCTCGCTCCCAGATTAGAAGTCATTACAATCACAGTATTTTTGAAATCCACTCTCTTACCCTGAGAGTCGGTAAGGTGTCCTTCCTCAAAAATTTGCAATAGTATGTTAAAAACATCAGGATGAGCCTTTTCAATTTCATCCAGCAGTATTACGCTATATGGTTTTCTTCTTACCATTTCAGTCAGCTGTCCACCTTCATCATAGCCCACATATCCGGGAGGGGAACCGACCAGTTTTGATACGGAATGCTTTTCCATATACTCAGACATATCAATATGTATTAAAGCTTCTTCTTTATCAAATAAGAATTCTGCTATTGTTTTAGCAAGTTCAGTCTTTCCCACACCTGAAGGTCCAAGAAACATAAAAGAGCCGATTGGTCTTTTTGGGTCTTTTAGACCGGAACGGGACCGCCTGATGGCTTTGGATACTGTTTTTATAGCTTCATCCTGACCAATAACCCTCCTGTGAAGCTCGTCTTCCATTCCAAGCAGTTTGGAAGATTCACTTGAAGTTAGCTTGTATACCGGGACACCGGTCCAGCTGGATAATATTTCTGTTATCTCATTCTCACCGACAACTTCCTTATCGGTTTTTTTGGTTCTAATTTTAATCTCTTCTATTTCCCTTTTTTCCTTAATCAGTTGTTTCTCTTTATCACGCATCTGTGCTGCTTTCTCAAAATCCTGTGATTCTATAGCCTTCTTCTTTTCACTTGCAATTTTTTCAATATTTGCTTCCAGTTCCTTCAAATCAGGAGGAGTTGTAAGAGTTCTTACCCTGGCCCTGGATGCTGCCTCATCTATCAGGTCAATAGCTTTATCGGGCAGAAATCTGTCACTAATATAGCGGTGGGACAATTTTGCAGCTGACACTATAGCATCTTCAGTTATCTTGAGGCCATGGAAAGATTCATATCTGTCTTTAAGCCCTCTTAAAATTTCAATAGTTTCATATACAGTAGGCTCATTTATGAAAATTGGCTGGAATCTTCTTTCCAGAGCTTTATCCTTTTCAACATACTTACGATATTCATTAACAGTTGTAGCACCTATAGTTTGAATTTCCCCCCTTGACAGCATAGGCTTCAAGATACTTGCGGCATCGATAGCACCTTCGGCAGCGCCAGCACCCACCAGAGTATGAACCTCATCAATAAAAAGTATGATATCTCCATCATCCTTAATTTCAGCCAGCACCTTCTTTAACCTTTCCTCAAAATCTCCCCTATATCTTGAACCAGCAATTAAAGCCCCCAGATCAAGGGTAAATATTTTCTTATTGGAAAGATTTGAAGGAACCTTTTTTGAACAGATGAATTGCGCCAGTCCTTCAACAATTGCAGTTTTTCCTACTCCTGATTCTCCTATAAGGATAGGATTATTCTTTGTTCTTCTGGAAAGTATTTGAATTATTCTGTCAATTTCTTTCCTTCTCCCTATAACAGGATCAAGTTTGCCCTCATGAGCCAGTAAAGTTAAATCCCTTCCATACTGTAGCAGCATCTTAAGCACCTTTTTTTGACTTTTATCGGACAGGGCCCTTTCTGGTTCTAAATAATAAGACTGCTTACTTAGAAGTTCCTTTACTTTTTCTTTTACATTATCCAGAGTGATTCCCATGCTATTTAAAACTCTTGCTGCCACTCCTTCCCCTTCTCTTAAGAGC
>VGAU01000017.1 GCA_016870675.1 Actinomycetota bacterium
ATCCAGGTGGAAAGGGCCTGCCTACATTAGAATTTGGATTTAATACAGGTGCAGGCCATGAACAAATAGCCGAAGCAATCCAGGCTGATCTTAGCGAAATTGGAGTAAACGTAAACATAACCGGTTATGAGTGGGGAACAATGCTTGAAAAGGCGCAGGCAGGTGAAATAGTATTTTACAGACTGGGCTGGGTAGCAGATTATCCTACAATGGATAATTTCTTGTTTCCATTATTCTATTCAGCATCCAGTGATAATTATGGCCAGTATAATAATCCGGATGTAGACCAGCTGCTTCTTGAGGCAAGAAGTACCCTGGATGAAGATGAAAGGATTGAAAAATATAGAGAAGTTGAAAATATGATTCTTGAAGAAAGTGCTTTTGCAAACATTTACTGGTATGGAACAAGAAGGATAGTACAGTCATATGTTAAAGGATTTGTGCTGAATAACATGGAAAATTATGATTTAAGTACAGTATGGCTGGAGAAATAAAAAGAGATAAATAGATTGAATATACAGTCTGGAGATTAAATCAAAGAGGAATACAGCCTACATCAAATAAAGATGTAGGCTGTATAATCTTAAGAAGAAATTTGTAATTTAAGAAAGAAATATTGAAAAATGCTGTATTTTATAATAAGAAGAATTTTGCAGATTATACCGGTCATTATCGGGGTTACATTGATCCTCTTTACTTTAATGTATATTATCCCTGAAGATCCTGCAAAACTAATTCTTGAAAAAGGTGCCACGCCTGAGGCGCTTCAAAATTTAAGGGGAAAAATGGGTATTGATAAGCCTGTTTATGTTCAGTACTGGAGATACATAAAAAAATTAGCCAAAGGCGATCTGGGAACTTCATACCGGTACAGGCGCTCAGTTAATAGTATTCTTGCGGATCATTATCCCAATTCAATAAAATTAGCTCTTGCAGCTATTATAATTGAGATTATTATTGGCATATTTGCAGGAATTGTATCTGCGGTTAAAAAATATAGTTTCTGGGATATGCTGGTCACGGTTTCCACAACAATTGCTGTCTGCGTTCCCGTATACTGGCTCGGCATGATGCTGCAGGTTTCGTTTGGACTGAAACTTGGATGGCTTCCCATGTCCGGAATGGGAGATGGAAGCATCAGGTATTATATTTTGCCTGCAATAACTCTGGCTTCAGTTTCCACTGCCTTTGTAGCAAGAATGACTCGAAGTACCATGCTTGAAGTATTGTCCAATGATTATATTACGACTGCTTATGCCAAAGGACTGTCAACTAATATGGTGATAGGTAAACATGCATTAAAAAATGCTTTAATACCGGTAGTAACTTTAATAGGAATGGATTTAGGTGCCTTAATGGGCGGCGCTATTCTTACAGAGACCGTATTTAACTGGCCCGGTGTTGGAAGGACAATTTATCTAGCAATCCTTCAGAGGGACGCACCTGTGGTAATCGGCGGAACAATAATACTGGTTATGATTTTTGTAGTTATGAATTTGATTGTAGATATTATATATGCACTACTTGACCCCAGAATCAGATATGAGAAAAAGGAAATACAAATTTAAATGGCAAGTATAAAAGAATTAGAAGTATTAGAAGAGATTGAAACTGGAAAAAAATATTCAAGGACATCGCTTTATAAAGATGCATGGAAGAGGTTAAAGAAAAATAAACTTGCCATGCTCGGGCTTTCTATAGTGATATTACTAATTTTAATAGCTATATTTGCTCCTTTAATCTCGCCTTATAACCCCATTTCAAGAATAAAGGAAGATTCATCACTTGGTCCCGGCATGAATCATCTTTTTGGAACGGATTTGCTGGGCAGGGATATATTCAGCAGAGTTATTTATGGAAGCAGGATTTCCATAGAAGTTGGAGTTATAGCAGTAGGCATATCAGTGATTATAGGTCTTTTTTTTGGTGCTCTCTCGGGCTATTTTGGTGGTATTTCCGATGCAGTGATTATGAGAGTAGCAGATATTTTCTTTGCATTCCCGTATATTTTGGGAGCAATAGCAATAATGACGATTTTAGGCCCAGGAATAGTAAATATATTTATAGCAATTGGGATTTTAGGGTGGGCTTCAATTGCAAGAATTTTTAGGAGCTCCATTTTAACAATTAAAAATAAGGAATACATTGAAGCAGCAAGAGCAATGGGTGCGAGCAATAACAGAATTATAATTAAACATATTTTTCCTAATTCATTTGCCCCAATAATTGTTTATGCAACAATGAATGTTGGGATCGCAATAATAGTAGAGGCAGCATTAAGCTTCCTTGGAATAGGGGTTCAACCTCCGACACCTGCATGGGGTAAAATGCTTGCGGATTCTATGGCTTATATTGATACAGCCCCATGGATGATGTTTTTTCCAGGGTTAGCTATTTTAATAACAGTTTTAGGATTTGTACTGCTTGGTGATGGGTTGAGAGACGCATTTGACCCGAAGTTAAGGTAGTTTTTAAAGGAGATAGTTAATATAAAAATTATAGATTTCTATTTAATTAAATTTTTTTAAAATGGCAGAAACAGAAAATAATAAAATTTTGGAAGTTAAAAATTTAAGGACCTATTTTTATACCGATGATGGAGTGGTTAAGGCAGTTGATGGGGTCAGTTTTGACCTTAAAAAGGGGGAAACCCTCGGTATAGTGGGCGAAACCGGCTGCGGTAAAAGTGTAACCGCTCTTTCGATACTTAGATTGATTCCCGAGCCGATGGGGAAAATAGTTGAAGGTGAAATAATCTTTGACGGAAAGGATTTATTAAAACTTGGGCAAAAAGAGCTTCAGAATTTCAGGGGCAATAGAATTTCAATGATTTTTCAGGATCCAATGACTTCTTTAAATCCTGTATATACAGTTGGCAACCAGGTTATGGAATCTTTAGTAGTGCATAGAAAATTAAGTAAAGAAGAAGCCAGGAGAGGAAGTTTGAAACTTCTGGAAATGGTTGGAATACCGGAACCTAAAAGAAGGTTTGCTAGCTACCCTCATGAGTTCAGCGGGGGTATGAGACAGAGAGTGATGATTGCCATGGCAATTGCAAATAGCCCCAGTGTTCTTATAGCTGATGAACCAACAACTGCACTTGATGTAACAATTCAGGCTCAAATATTGGAATTAATGGATGAGCTCAAGTCTAAAACAAATTCCTCGATAATAATAATAACACATGACCTTGGCGTGGTAGCAAAATATGCAAATAGGGTAATGGTAATGTATGCGGGTAAGCCTATTGAATTTTCAAATGTTGATAATATATTCTATAAGCCGATGCATCCATATACCATTGGATTGATGAAATCCATAACAAGGCTGGATGAGAAAAACAGAAAAAAATTAAAACCAATCGAGGGATTGCCTCCAAGTTTAATAGATTTGCCAAAGGGTTGTATATTCAGAATAAGATGTAAATATGCTATAAATCAGTGCAAAAAAGAATACCCGCCTTTAGTAGAAATAGAGAAAGACCATCGTGTCTCATGTTACAGGGCAAAAGAATTCATGGATGGAATACTTGAAAGATTTGGTAATTAAATATGGAAAATAATATTTTATTAGAAGTTAAAAATTTAAAAAAATACTTTAACTTAAGAAGCGGATTTTTGTCTCAAAGATTTGCAGGTTCTGTAAAAGCGGTAGATGATATAAGTTTTTTTATTAGGAGAGGCGAAACCTTTGGACTTGTAGGTGAAACAGGTTGTGGTAAAACAACTGTTGCAAGGGTGATATTAAGGCTTGTACCCCAGACCGGTGGGGAAGCAATATATAATAAAGTAAATATATTCAAACTTACGAGCAGGGAAATGCTTAAAATAAGAAGAGAAATCCAGGTAATTTTTCAGGATCCTTATGCATCACTTTCTCCCAGGATGACAGTCGGCGATATTATCAATGAACCGTTTGAAATTCATAAAATAGGTGATAAAAGAAAGAGGATTAAAAAAGTAAAAGAGTTATTAAGAGTGGTAGGACTTAATCCTGAGCATATACATAGATATCCACATGAATTTAGCAGCGGCCAGAGACAGAGAGTTGGAGTGGCAAGAGCTCTGGCTTTAACTCCAAAGTTACTGTTGTGTGACGAACCTGTATCTGCCCTGGACGTATCTGTTCAGGCACAGATACTAAATTTATTGACGGATCTGCAGAAAGAATTTAACCTTACTTATCTTTTTATTGCCCACGATCTTTCTGTAGTAAAGCATGTAAGTGATAGAATAGGTGTAATGTATCTTGGTAAATTGTTCGAAGTTGCAAATAGTGAAGATTTGTATAAAAAACCGCTTCATCCCTATACAATGGGGCTATTATCTGCAATTCCTATACCTGATCCTGAACTGGAGAGGAAAAGGAGGAGAATTGTTCTGGAGGGGGATGTCCCAAGTCCTATTAATCCTCCTTCGGGCTGCAGCTTTCATCAAAGATGCCCTAATGCTCAAGATATCTGCAGCAAGGAAGAACCTGAATTAAAAAATTATTCAAAAAACGAAAATGAGCATCTTGCTGCGTGTTTTTTTGCTGGAAAACCTATTTAGGATAAAAAAGCTAGAATTTTTAATAAAAATTTGGTTTACTAAAAAAGATTAATTATAATAATAAACTTTTATGAGAGGAAAAGTGAATAAATCAAATAAAAAAATAATACTAACTGTTTTACTGATTCTGATATTTATAAGTATTTATATTTATTCGTGTGAGTATAATGATTTGGGACTATTTACTACATTAGACGGTGAAGAAGAAACCGGTAATGGAAAAAATGTTGCCGATGAATTGGATATTAGTAGTAATGAATATTTTCTTAAATTGAAGGCAAAGCAGAAAAATAAAAATCCTTTAAAGGAACGTGATATCAGGAAAGCTATATTTTACGCAATAGACAGGGAAAGAATTGTTAATGAATTACTTGGTGAATATGGCGATGTACTTAATAGTTTATTTACAAAAGATTCATATTATTATTACCCGGCCTGGTCAGAGTATGATTATGATTTAGGCAAGGCAAAAGAATTT
The DNA here is from genome assembly GCA_016870675.1 of Actinomycetota bacterium. Taxonomy (GTDB): domain Bacteria; phylum Actinomycetota; class Humimicrobiia; order Humimicrobiales; family Humimicrobiaceae; genus Hydromicrobium. The sequence goes on from VGAU01000017.1 coordinate 5,029, forward strand.
TTAAGCAGAGCAGGATATGGTGTTGATAATCCACTGTATATTACTATAGGTTCTGGCGATAGAGATTCATGGCAAACAATAAAAGAAATGATTAAAGAAGATTTACATAAAATTGGAATAGAGGTGATTTTAAATGAACCTTCTGAAGAATGGTATCAGAATTGTGTCATGAAAGGTAATTATGAACTTGGTGTCTGGGCAATTAAAAATTTTGATGGGAGCAGTTTAAATTTTAATTTCAGTTCAGATAAGATACCTATTTACAAAACAGATGAAAATAAAATTTGTGAAAATTTTTATTGGTATGAGAATTCAAAAGTTGATGAAATTTTAAAAAAGATTATGAATGAAAACGATACTGTAAGGAAGAAAGAGTTATTTCAGGATTTCCAGGATATTTTAGCCGATGATGCAGTGATGCTACCAATGTACAGCAGGTTATTTGCAATTGCTTACAATAACAAAAAGATAAAGGACATAGATTTTAGTATTAAAAATAATAAAATCTTTTTTAACATTAAAAATTGGGTATTGCCTAATAAAGAACAAATAGGTGCAGATGAAATGAATGAAATTGTTGTTGGATATAAAGGTGAAGATTGTAAACTTTCAAATCCATTCAGTTTGGATTATATAAATAATCTTATATTAAAAGGCTTATGGGAGATCAATGAAAATGGAGAATACGAACCAATATTAGTAGAAGAGTATTATGGTTCTTTTGAGCATAATATAACCAGCATATCAAGTTTGGAAGTCAAGGTTACGCTTAAAGATAAGATATTCTGGGAAGACGGAACTCCTATCACCTCTAAGGATGTAAAGTATACCTACGATACCATTTTGGAGAATGGTAGTATTGTAAATATTAATGAAGATTACTCTAAAATTAAAAGAATAGAAATAATAAATGAAAAAGAATTCAGTATTATTTTCAAAGAAAATGTCAGAGATTGGAAGAAACTTTTTGGCATTATTTTTCCAGAAGGATCATTGGAGGAAAAAGATATAAATAATTTTTCTGCGGAGGATATTATAGCCAATGGTCCTTATAAAATAGCAGAGTATGTAGATAGAGGATATTTATTATTAGAAAAAAACGATTTTTATTTTGGGGAAGCACCAGAAATAGATTACATTAGAATTTCATTTGATACGGATATTAATAACCTTATCAGTATGCTTAAAGATGGCGAAATAGATTTACTCAGTATCCCGTCAGATTTGGATTTAATGAGGGATATAGAGAAAAATAATGATCTCACTTTATGGTGGGAACCGGGTAATGTACTGGAGCATCTAGCTATCAGCCTGAAACCAAAAGAGGAGTAGGAACTATAAAGGCCTGGTAATTTTCGGTTTCATCTAACAATCAAATGGTTTGTTGACAATAACAAATATTATTTCTAGAATTGAAAAAGCCAAAAAGTTATTGTAATATCTTCAAATTTAAATTTAATTAAATTTGCAATAGGTCGGAATGGCGGAACTGGTAGACGCGCAAGGTTGAGGGCCTTGTGAACAGTATTGTTCATGGGGGTTCAAGTCCCCCTTCCGACACCAGTAAATTTAACAAATATGGTTGAAATTATGAAGTTAAATTATTGAAAACATGCCACAAGCGCATGTTTTCGGGGACTTGAAAGGACGGACTGAGCCAGAGGCGAGGGAGTCCGCGGCTCTGCAGCGAACGAAGTGAGACGAAAGACCAAGTCCCCCTTCCGACACCAGTAAATTTAACAAATATGGTTGAAATTATGAAGTTAAATTATTGAAAACATGCCACAAGCGCATGTTTTCGGGGACTTGAAAGGACGGACTGAGCCAGAGATGAAAGAAGCATATCTATATAAAAAACTTGATGATAAAAAGGTGAGATGCGATCTTTGCAGCCATAGATGTCTTATTAAAGATCAAAATAAAGGTAAATGCTGTGTCAGGAAGAATATTGGTGGAACACTATACTCCCTGGTATACAGGAAATTAATTGCTGAAAATTCTGATCCGATTGAGAAAAAACCGCTATTTCACTTTTTACCTGGTACATACTCCCTGTCAATAGCAACAGTTGGATGTAATTTTAAATGTTTTTTTTGCCAGAATTATAATATTTCTCAAAGCCCATCTGATTTGGATAGGATAGAGGGTAGGGATATCTCACCTGAAGAATTAATAAACCATGCCCTGGCTAATGGTGACAAAAGCATTTCATATACCTATACCGAACCAACTATCTTTTTTGAATATGCTTATGATACTGCTAAACTGGCAAGTGAAAAGGGCTTAAAAAATATTTTTGTAACCAATGGGTTTATGACCAAAGAATGTATAATGATGATGAAACCATATCTGGATGCAGTAAATGTAGATTTAAAGAGTTTTTCAGAAGAAACCTATAAACGAAAAATGGGGGGGAGGTTAAAGCCTGTTCTAAATAATATTATTTTAATGAAAAAGCTTGGTATATGGGTTGAGATTACAACTCTAATAATACCGGGAATTAATAACTCCAAAGGTGAATTACAGGAAACAGCAAAATTTTTAGCTGCGATTGATAAGGGCATACCGTGGCATATAAGTGCTTATTATCCGCAGTATAAGTCTGATATACCTCCCACAAGTGTGGAACAGATAAAAATTGCCATTGATATAGGAAAAAGTGCAGGATTAAAATATGTTTACGGAGGAAATATTCCAGGAAACACATATGAAAACACATATTGCCCTAATTGTAATAGCATATTGATCAAGAGATTCGGGTTTTCAGTTTCAAATAATAAAGTAAAACATAATTCTTGTTCAAATTGCGGTCAAAAGATAGATGGAATATTTTAAAAAGGTTAATTCTGACATTTAATCTTTAAAATTTTAAATTTAAATATAAAAAGAATACATAAAGGCTTACCCTGTTGCCTCATTTAAAAAAGTATTCGAAAGACCATTCGTTGCCTCACCAGAAAAAGTATCTGAAAAATAATATGTTAAGGGGTAGTGATACACAGGTAGTAAGAAAGATACACTATCCCTTGATATATCCGTAAGCCGGCTCATTTACTAACGTTTCCTTTCTTGCTGTCTGCTTGAGCAAATTCAGTTTAAGGAGCTTATCCTGCAGTTTTGTTATCTTTCTTTTTAGCTCTGCAGGGTTTAAGCTATCATATTCTTTCTCAAGATTCCTCTTAATCTTATCATCAATATCGGTATATTCAAGAACTCTCCTAAAGGGAGTCCTTGCCTTATCATACTTCTTTGCCACTTTGCTTCCAGTCCTTGTCTTTGAGGATAGCTTTGTAACCGGAATAAAGAAGTTATTGTACCTGCCCAGGTAAAGGTATAGCTCATTTAAGGTATCCAGTTCCTCCTCTGTGTCATATCTTAGATACCCCACAGCTCTTCTAACTACCGAGTAGTTCTTCTGCTCCACATAGCAGGAATCGTTTTTCCTGTACTCCCTGGATCTGGTAAAGGTTATCTTATTCTCCTGGCAGTAGCGGAGAAGAAGGCCGTTAATGAATTCAGAGCCGTTATCAGAATCAATTCCTGCAATGCCAAAGGGGAACCTTGCCGATACAATTTTTATGGCCCTAAATACGTGCTTCTGGGCCTTGTTGGCCGCTGCTGCCGTCTCGTCCCAGCAGGTGGCTATATCGGTAAAATTTAGGCTCTGGGCAAAGTCTCCGGAAGAGTTACCACCGTCATGGCCCACCAGGTCACACTCGCAGAATCCAGGCTTTTTCTCATTCCACTCAGAAAACATCCTTATCGGTATCTTACTCTTAAGAAGCGATCCTGGTTTGGTACCGGACCGGCCCTTACCCAGCCTTTGCTTATCTTTTTCAGGTTTGAGCATCCTGTCTATGGTGGATGCCGATATCATCAGTAGTTTTTCTCTTACCTTGTCTGTTATATTTATCTCTTTATGCTTTTCAAGCTTGGCCACCGCTTCAGCCATAAAGGGAGCAAGGCGCTTGCCGCAGATAAAGTCAAATACTACCCAGATCTTTTTTAATGCTAAAAATACATCATAGGTATATATCCTGGGCCTGGATTTTCTCTTCTTTTTTGTCTTTCCTATTACATATTTTATCCTCCTGCCGCCCATTCTTGCATATCCTATAACTTTTCCAACTTTAAGCCGCAGTATTCTTGCTGCATAGACCCGGTTGTATCCAGTGGTGGTACAAAATCCATCTAAAATCTTAGCCTTACCTTTTTTAGTAGCTTTTATATACCTATCCTGAACCTCACTGGTTACTGCCTTTCTGTGTTTCATTGCCAGCATCCTTTCCACCCCCTATATTTAAAGATGAAGATCTTATTTTAAATATAGGGAAAGTATCCCAATTTTTTAAATAATTTTCAGATACTTTTTTTAGATGACGCAACGATACCGTTTGGGATACTTTTTAAGTGAAGCAATTCGCTTACTTAACTTTTAAATAAAATTATTCTATAATATCCTCCTGTTGTTTATAAGGCGGCATAGCCAAGTGGTAAGGCGGAGGTCTGCAAAACCTTTATCCCCGGTTCGAATCCGGGTGCCGCCTCCAGGATTTTGTGTTAAGATGATTTTTGTGCTTCTGCAATTTATGAATTTTTTAAAAAGTAGAAGCATATAAAAATCCAGATGAGCAGTTATTAGATTTAATATCACTAAAAAATTTTAATAAACCATTGTTATTATGTATAAATTGGAAGGAGATATGATATGGGTTACACCCAAGACGTGCTTTCAAATGTTTTAGAAAAAAATCCCGGGGAACCGGAATTTCATCAAGCAGTAAGGGAGGTGCTTTCATCAATAGAAGCAGTATTTGAAATACATCCTGAATATGAAAAAGCAGGGATTTTAGAAAGGCTTGTAGAACCTGAAAGGCAGATAATTTTTAGAGTTCCATGGATGGATGATGATGGTAAGATAAGAGTCAACCGAGGATACAGGGTTCAATTTAATAGCGCAATAGGTCCATATAAGGGGGGTTTGAGATTCCATCCTTCAGTAAATCTTGGAATAATAAAGTTTCTCGGGTTCGAACAAATATTCAAGAATTCACTTACGGGGTTCAGTATGGGAGGTGGAAAGGGTGGAAGTGATTTTGATCCAAAAGGTAAATCAGATGCAGAAGTCATGAAATTTTGCCAGAGTTTTATGGTCGAGCTATTCAGGTATATTGGTCCCTGTACAGATATACCTGCAGGGGATATAGGTACCGGAGCAAGAGAAATAGGTTATATGTTCGGCCAATATAAGAGATTAAAAAATGCATTTGAAGGTGTCCTCACAGGTAAGAGCATAGAATATGGAGGGAGCCTGCTCAGAAAAGAAGCTACTGGCTATGGTCTTGTGTACTTTGTTAATAATATGTTGGAAAAAAAGGGCAAGTTAATAAAAGGAGCAAAAATAGTTATTTCAGGCTCGGGAAATGTTGCCATATATGCGCACCAAAAAATAAAAGAACTGGGCGGTATAGTGGTTGCTATGAGTGATTCAAATGGTTATATTTATAATCCTGAGGGTTTAGATTTAAATGAAATAAAAATAATTAAGGAAATAAATAATAAAAGAATTATAGAATACAAGAATAAATATCCCGATGCCAGATATAAAGAAAATTCTAAAGAAATCTGGAAGATTAAATGCGATATTGCGCTTCCATGTGCTACACAAAATGAAATAAACTCGGAAGATGCTGAAATTCTGGTAAATAATGGCTGTTATGCAGTTGGTGAAGGAGCCAATATGCCATGTACACCAGAGGCAGTAAAAATATTTTTGGAAAACAAAATATTATATGCTCCTGGGAAAGCTTCAAATGCGGGAGGAGTAGCAGTATCAGCGCTGGAAATGTGTCAGAATAGCACAAGGACACAGTGGACTGCTGAAGAAGTAGACAAAAAACTAAAAGAAATTATGTCTAATATCTTAAAAAATATCAGTATGACAGCTAAAGAATATGGGGACGAGGATAATTTGGTCACGGGTGCCAATATAGCTGGTTTTCTGAAGGTAGCCAATGCAATGCTGGCACAGGGAGTTGTTTAGAAAAAACTGTATTATTTTTTAAATTTACGATTTCCACATCATTCTACAATTCTGAGTTCTATTATATCTCCATCTGAAATTTTTTTAAGATCAGGAAGACTTTTATTATCTATTATTTTTCCAATAACTGTGACTGGACTTGCTGCCTGTGGTTTGTCTTTTGTGCTGGCAGGAGTTTTTCCGAAGAATATACAGAAAGCATTTCCGGGAGGCCAGTAAGCTACATAACCTGTATCCAGGATCTCTATGCCATTTTCAAGCTCAGAATACACAGGTATTTGAAAGTATATTTCGTTACCCCATCTATTGGCTATGGATGCTATTGGCAGTTTTTTTATTATTTCTTGAGAGGTCTTTGAATCATTTAACTCAACCAGAAATTCAAAATTTTTAGAAATTATTTTAATTATTTTTTTCATTTATAACACCTTAATTCAATTTCTTTTTATCTACAATAACCATAATATATTTTAAAATAAAAATCCATAAATGATAGAAAGAACTTATAATCAGGCCTAAAGTTTTTAAATGAATTAATCCATTATTTCATCTTTATCCACTAATCTTGCTATAGTAAGCTTATCTTCACCGAATTTATCTGATATTTTGTCGATGGCTTCAGCCAAATTTTCGTCTTTCGACTCATTGGAAGATAGTAAGTTTTCCAGCATGAAAGTTGATTTCAAGTCACTTACTGAAACTCCAATCAATCTAATCTTTTTTCTCTTCAGATCAAAATTTTTAAGCAGGAGGACGGAAGATCTGTGTATGTCAAATATACCAGAAGTATATTTTTTTAAGGTTGTTCTCCTGGTAACAGTTTTAAAATCGGAAAATCTTACTTTAAGAGTAACTGCTTTGCCCTTATATTTCTTTAGACGGAGATTTCTGGATATTTTTTGTGAAAGAAGAAGGAGTGTTGATCTCAGTATTCCAAAATCATCTATATCCTTTCTGTAGGTTACCTCTCTTCCTATTGATTTGGGCTCCTGGTTTGGTGTTACTTTCCTGTTATCAATTCCGTTTGCCATTTTATGTATAATCCTGCCAGGCTCTCCAAACTTATTTTCAATTATTTCCAGGGGAGCGCTGGCTAGATCGCCTATGGTCTCAATTCCCATTGATTTAAGTTCCTGGTCTGTAACTCTCCCCACACCCCATATATAGGATATTGGAAGAAGCTTAACTTTTTCTAAAACTTCTTTAGTATTTTCAAGTACTGTAAGACCATTAGGTTTTCCTATACTTGAGGCAAGTTTGGCTAAAAACTTGTTGGGTCCTATACCGGCAGAAGAGGTTAAGTTGGTCTGTTCATATATTTTGCCCTTTATTTTTTTGGCAATTTCCAGTTCGTTTCCAAAAAGTTTCTGGCAGCCAGTTATATCCAGAAAAGCCTCATCACAGCCTATAAATTCTACAAGGGGAGTAAACTGAAAGAATATTTCTCTTATCTGCATTGATTCCTTAAGATATTTTTCCATATTCACTGGAACAAAAATTCCTTCAGGGCATAGTCTCTTCGCTCTGGTCAAGGGCATTCCTGAATGCAAGCCGTATTTCCTTGCTTCATAAGAGGCAGATGAAATTACTCCCCTATTTAGTGGTCCACCTACTATTAGAGGTTTATTTTTATACTGGGGAGTATCCCTTTGCTCTATTTGTGCAAAGAAAGCGTCCATATCTATATGTATTATTCTTCTCAAATTTCCCATGCTGATTTTACTTCTGTCAGTAAATTATTTCTTAAACTGTCTTTTCTGGTTCTGTTTTTAATTTTTTTTAAGTGTATAAGGCTTATAACATTTTTTCCAATTATAGATATCTCGCCATCTTTAAAACAGAGCTTGCCTTCAATTATTATAGCTGACTGGTCCATTATTATTTTTGGGTTCTTTTTATAAGCATCGGCGAAAAACACTGCTTCATACATTCCATCTCCGTCTTCCATAATACACAGCAGTATATTTTTGTCATCCCTGGTTTTTTTAATTTTTCTGGTAATGATAATTCCTGCAGTAAATATATTTTTTTTACTGGATATAAAGTCTGGGAAATGTCCGCTTCCTACAGTATGATATTCTTCAAGTTCGCTTCTAAAGTACTGCAGGGGAGAGCGGCTTGCACAAAACCCTAGAATTTTTTCTTCTATTTCCAGCTTTTCTTCAAGATTAAAATCTTTAGAGTAATTTTTATTCTGAAATAAAAGGTGCCTGCTATAGCCAGGAATATTTTTATTATTTTTAAGATTCTTTAGATAATGACAGGTCAGCAGCAAATGTTTCCTTTCCAGTCCTGTGAAATCAAATGCTCCCACTTTTATAAGATTTTTAATTGCTTTTTCTGTTATCCTCCAGTTCTCTGAGATTCTGTAATAAAAGTTGGGAAAGTCTTTAAAATCCCCATTTTTGCTTCTTTCATTTATTATAGAACTAACACTTGTATATCCTAATTCTTTTACAGCAAGCAGGGAAATTCTTATAGATTCCCCCTCATCTTCAACAGAAAATTCCAGTCCGCTCTTGTTGATATGGGGAAGTTTTATCTTTATACCAAACCGCCTTGCCTCTTCAATGTATTGAGCTCTGCTGTAATAACCCGAGTTGTTGGTCAGTATCACCGATATGAGTTCTGCTGGATAATGTGCTTTTATATAACAGGTTTTATAAGACAGCTCTGCGTAAGCAGCAGCGTGGGCTTTAACAAAACCATAACTGGCGAATTTGGATATCAGTTTAAAAATTTCCTTTGCAACATTTGCACGGTAACCTTTACTGATTGCGCCTTTTAGAAATCGTGCTGCCTGGTTTTCCATTTCTTCCTTTGAAAGTCCGGTCATAGCTTTTCTTAAACTATCAGCTTCGCTTAGCGAATAACCTGCTATACTGGCTGCTATCTGCATAACCTGTTCCTGATATAATATTATTCCATAGGTCTCGCTTAAGATTGGTTCCAGGTCCTTATGCAGATAGGCAGTCTTCTCCCTGCCAGATTTTCTTTCAATGAAATTTTTGACCATGCCTGATTGCTGGGGACCGGGCCTGTACAGGGAGATAAGAAGTACAATGTCATTTAGAGTTGATGGTTTTACTTTTTTTGCAAGTTTTCTGATACCAAAACTTTCAAGTTGAAAAACTCCCAGGGTTTTTCCACTTTTTATGAGATTAAATGTTTTCTCATCATCATATTTTATTTCCCGGATATTCAAGTCTATATTTCTTTTACTTTTCAGCATATCTGCTACGTCGTCTAACAAGCTAAGACTTAAGGAATTTATAAGATCTATTTTTAAAAGTCCTAAATCTTCTATACTATCCATATCATACTGGCTCATTATTTCGCCGGTTTCAGATAAAGCAAGAGGGATCTTTTTTGCCAGATTGGAACTGGATACGATAAATGCAGAAGGATGCATGGAGATATGCCTGATGTAGTTTTCAATTTTTCCGGAAATGTAAGTTATTTTTTTATACTGCATGTTTTCTACATCTATGTACCCCGGATCTTCAGTCAGGCTTCCAGTATCCTGTCTGCTCAAGTATCTTAAAGAATCAGGGGCTGTTTTTGTTGCCTGATCTATATCTTCTTTGGCCAATCCCAGGATTCTACCTGCTTCTCTTATTGCTGCTCTTGGTTTTAGAGTAGAAAAGGTGCATACTCTGGAAATATTATTTTTACCGTATTTAAGTGTCAGATATTTTATTATTTCAGTTCTCCTCTTACCGGAAAGGTCAATATCTATATCCGGAGGCTCTTTCCTTTCCCTGTTAAGGAATCTCTCAAAATAAAGGTTGTTTTTTACAGGGTCAATACTGGAGATGCCTAATATGTAAGATACTATACTTCCTGCTGATGAACCTTTTCCGCAGATAGGGATATTGTTTTTATGTGCAAATCCTGCTATATCGGCAACTATAAGAAAGTATCCGCAGAAGCCTGTTTTTGTTATTATTTCCAGTTCTTTTTCCAGTCTGCTGCAGACATTCGCAGAAGGATTGTTTCCATATCTCTGTTTCAGTCCTCTGTAGCAGAGTTTTTT